>JAKAFQ010000171.1 GCA_021817875.1 Pseudomonadota bacterium | reverse complement strand
ACGCTCATCGTCATGAAGACTCTCGTGTAAGCTCCATGCAGACGTGGGATTCCCCGGGATGCTTTTTACCCGCTGATGTTCTGGAAAGGCTCATCGACGCCCGTTCAGCAGCCTGCGCATGGACGCCGGCTGGCGGAAGCAGATGACTGGCCTAGACAGGTCGTGGCCTCACATCCGGTCCGAAGGCTCGGCGCGGTCTGTAGGCTTCATTAGCCGCGAGGCGGTTTATCAGGGGAGGAGGCCATCTCCCATTTGAGATTCTAAGGACGCGCCGCACTCTTGGCAAGCAACGGCCGAGGAGGAGGTCTCTCAAAACGCGCTTTCAATCATTGGGTGAAGGGATTTGCGCTGTCCTGAAATTGCCCATGGCATCGGTATGTCCGGCGAAGAGGAGTCTGGTCCGTCTTTCAATCTAGAGCCGTGGAGCGCTGGCGGTTAGTTATCCAGGCTCGCCGCCAGCTTGGAATTGCTATCGCAACCGTGCAGCAACGTGTTTGCAGACGCGCCACGGGAGACTGAAACTGGGCATTTCGGCGTTCTCTGAGGGGGGCGGGCTTTGACTCAGACCCCGGGGCCGGAATTCACCCGGTCGTCGCCCTTCACGGCAGGGCCCACCACGCACCGGCCGGCACATAGCATCTGCGAACGCCGCGCTTGGTCTTGACTTGCCATCCTGGGCCCGTGCAGCGCGCGAAAATCGATACGCCCCCCGCTCGCGATAGTGTTCGATCGAGCGCACGTGCCTCCCTGCCCGCAGGGGACAGCGCCCAGGTCCGCGTCTTGGTGTCCTTTATGATTCGCTCCTCGCGAGCAGCCTCACGGTCACCAGCGCCAAATGTGTATCCAGCGAGGTAGCTGCCAACGGTAAGCAGCAAGGCCGCGAAACTGGCGGCGGCGACTGCGAATGCGACGGGGCGCTTGGCACGCGCGCCCTGTAAAGACTCCGCATGATCAGCCAGCCGTGAACTGGCGGCGCCTATCTCTCGCGTCAGCGCGGCCGAAGTCTCGCGGGCGGCAACGGCCAATTGCTGCACTGCACTCTGTGCAGTGCGATGGATTGCCTCGGTCGCCGCGCGCAGCTCGCTCTCGGTGGCCCGTTTGACTTCGGTCACGACGATCCCCGCTGCGGCCCTGAGGATCTGGTCGGTCGTCGAAAACGCTGTGCCCTGGTCGGGAGATGCGCGCATGGTCAAATCCCCTGCAATTCCGCTCGCAGCGCCGCGATCTGCGGAAGGATGAGCTGCGCCTCCATGACGAAGAGCCCGAGCCGGGCGGCCGCCATCGTATCGACATCCTTCTTGGTGGCCAGCGCGGCGAGCAGGTCTGTGCCGGCCATCTTTTCAAGATCCGTGTCGCGCGTGACGTTGATCGTGTTATCCAAGAGTTCGGCATGGGGCAGTGCCGTCCGGCAGACGGTGTAGCCATGTCCCGTGGCCCAGGCTGCAGCGGCCTCGAGAGCGGGACCGCTGCCGCGCGCCAGGTTCTTTACTACGAAGCACTTCTTGGCCGAAGATCTCAGCGGACTGATTTCCCGGTCCATGAGTTCCAATCGAAGCGCGCAGTCGCGGTCGTCCACGATCGGCACCACAAGGATCGGTGGCGCGGTCTTGAACAGCGTACCGGCTGCTGTATTCAGCAGCCGCAAAACATTCATGGCGTCGCGGTCGCCCACGTCAAAAACGGTCGTTGTTGCCTTGTCCAAGGCGGCTGCCAAATAGGCGGACAGCACCTCTTGCCGCGCGGCGTCGTTCGCATCGGTGCGGATGAGTACCTTGCCTTCGGTTTCCTGGCCGCCGGACTCGATGTCGATCACTCGCGCGCCCGGCAGCTTGCCGAGAACGAAGGTGGAAAGGGTCGTTTTTCCGCACCTGCCAAAGGTGCTCGCCACGATGTATTGCATGATTCAGCTCCTCATCACTTGGTCAATTTGTCGATTGCGGCCGAGATGGACCCGGCCCCGGGTGTAGGTCTGCGCGGAGTTTTCCTTGGGCGTGCGGCGGCTTCCGCTCCCGCCAGCAGCTCGGCCATCGATCGCCCGTCCGCCAATGGCGCGGGGGCTGCCGATGCAGTAGGAGGTGTCGGAGGTAGGACTGCGGTCTCTCCGGCAGAACGCCGGTGACGAACTGGGCCGATGTGGGCGAGGGACCAGCGGCGGAGCCATCGCACCGAAACCGTGGCGCCAGCCTCGGCCAGAGCCTCCGCGATTTGCAGGTAGCTCCACTGCTCGCCCAGCAGTCGGCGGATTTCGCTCTCGTACTGCCAAAGCTCCGACCGTTTGCCGGCCGGCGTGCCTTTCGGTGTGATCGTCTTTGACACGGCCTTACCTCCTATTTGGGGCCCTGTGTTCGCCCCTACTGTTATTCCCCGGGAAGGGAGCTACATGGGGTATAGGGCGGGGGAACCGGCGGGCGTGACCAGGGTTCCTAAACCGTTGAGCGAATCCGTACAAGGTAAGGGGTTGTGTCACGAGGGGGGGGCATTGCGCTTACGCGCAAGTACGAGTCCCCATCGTGACACACCGCCCGTCCGTGGCCGTCCCGCTCGGCAGCTGACGCCGTCTCGCGGTCCTGATCCCGTTCGGGCTACCCCTCCTTGGTCAGGGCTTGCGCCCCGACACCCCATAGGCGCTGCGCGTGATTGAGCGCAACGTGGTCGCGGGAGCGGTCTTCCATAGAAGCGGCCGCGGCAGCAGCTCCGCGCGGACCCGGCAGGACTCTGGGGTGAGGTGCGCGGGCGGTGGCGTTACCGGGTGCTACGAAGGTAGAGTGACAAGCATCGCTCCGGAGGTTGAGATTGCGCGAGAGTGGACCGGAGCCCTCATGGGGTTTTAACGCGGTGGGATGTGGTCACGGCCTGGTCGAGGTTCAGGAGGCCCCGGGGGAAGGGGGCCAAATTCGGCTCCTACGACCTCTGGATTGAGAGGTAGGCCGCAGCCCGTGGCCCGGCCCTGGACCCCGAAAGGTGGAAGCAGGTGGAGCCCTTGCCGTCTTTTTTTGCGCGCGCGTGTATCCGGGAAAATATGGACGACCTTCCGCTTGCCTCCACCCGGTCGGCTAGCCCACCCAGTCTGCCGTCTCCGGCTGTCTCAGCTCGATGCCCTCGTAGATATTGCAGCTCTTGGTTTTTTTTGAGGTGAAGCCGCGCCGCGCCATCTCCGCCGGCAGGTCCTTGCTGGCAATCCACCGCTCTCCGGAACGCTCAGCGAACTGCTGATATCGTTCGTAGAAGGCGCTGGACTTCACCTGCGCGAGCTTGTGAACCTCGCAATTGTCGGCGATGAATCGGCCGAGGGTGTCCGACTCCGTGCGATACTGTTCCACGGCGGCAATGACGCACGGCGGCGGTCTTAGTCCGTCTCGCTGCCATTCGAGGCAGCCCTGGACGGCCCAATTGAGGATGCCTGGAAGTTCGTTGCTGAGCTTCTCGATGAGCTGACGGTCCTGTTCCTCCGGCGGGATCTGCACGACGAAGGGTACGAGCCGGAGTCTTCGCCAGATGCCCTCGTCCGTGCCGCTGATGGCTGGCTTGTGATTGCCGCGGATCAATAGCTTGTGAGTTGGCTCGAAGTCGAAGAACTCGCGATGGAGGAAGCGCGCGGTGAGCGTGTCACCGCCGGTCAAGTCCTTCAATTTCGCCTCGTCGAACCGGCTGCCCTGCGTCGTCTCGTTCATGGCGGCCATCCTCGTGCCTCTGAGTCTGGCGATGTCGTTCGGGATACCTCCGTGGCGCTTGAGCATCAAGACGTCCGGCGAAAGAACGATGGCGTAGTCACCGAGGAGCTTCCGCAGCACCTCGCAGAAGACGCTCTTGCCATTTGCGCCGATCCCGTGCAGGAAGTGCAGCACCTGCTCCGCTGTCGAGCCGGTCAGCAGGTAGCCGAGGAGCCGGCGGAGGTAGGCATAGAACTCCTCACTTTGTCCGGTAACGCGCCATAGGAATGCGTCCCACAACTCATATTCCGCGTCCTCGTCATAGGCGACCGGTACGATCTTGGAGATGAGGTCATCTCGCCGATGCTCGCGGAGCTTTCCGGTGCGCAGGTCGAGAGTGCCGTTCGCGAGGTTCAGCAGGAAACCGTCCAAGTCGAAGTCAGTCAGTTTTGCGAAGATTCCAGGCTCTGACCGTGCCAGGACGATCATGGCCTCGATGGCGCGACGCGACTGCGAGTGTTTTGCCCAGTCGTACATATCATCGCGGTTCCCCGCGCGTTTGATTTCATCGTAGATTGCCAGCGCCGTTTCTTTGGCGAGCCCGGTGACCAGCACCTCCCTCTCATCGATCTGCCACCGAGTTCCGTTCCAGACAAGCCAACCGCCGGCGGCGGTGAAGCGGACGTTCTGCTGGTGGTGCCGCGCGAAGCGCCGTGCGTTGGCAATATCAGTGTCCGCGAAATTGGAGGTGCGTTCAGCGCGCCGCCCTTTGCCGCTGGTTGGATCGATGTCGTCGCAGACCGTCGGCTCGCGCAGTGCGTTAACCTCCGCATCGAGCGTCGATGTTCGAATGCCGAGCCGCTGTGCTGCCGCCTCTCGTTCGCGGTCGTACTCGATACGACAGAGGTGCGCAAGCCTGACCAGCTCGGCGTGCAGCGCCTCGCCGGTGAGCGCCTCGTTGGGGGGCGGCGTGTTGTCGTCCTGCGTTGTCTCCCCTTGTGGATCCGCGAGCTCTTCCTCGATCTTGTCGCGGCCCGTCTCTGGGCCAGCCTCGGCATCCTGTGCTACGTTATTGCAATCCATCCCCGCTACCGGTGGGGCCGCCATGACGCCCCCGGTGGCCTGGGCAGGCTCCTGCGCCGAGCGCTGCCCGGTCTCGCTGGAATCGTTATCGTCGGCCGTGACCATGGCGGCCCCGAACTCGTTCTCGGCACTCATGTGCACGCCCTTCCACGCCGGGCACCGCGAACAGGCGGAGCGGGCCGGGTAGGCTCGGTGAGCGGCGCCGGGGCTGCGGCTGCAGGAGCGGCTTTCTGTCTCGCGCCTCGGGATTCGCCTGCTGCCATCTCCCGGTCCTCCAGCGGTCGCGGTGAGAACGGGTGGCCCTCTCGGTCCACGCCACTGCGCCCCAGGCGCCGTGGCTGCGCCATTGGCTTCAACGGCGTCCCGTCTGCCGGCGACTCCTCGCCCGGACCGCGCCGCCGCCGCCGCTCGTCTTGGCTCCTTGGTGGACGGCGCGAGGACTGTGCTGCCTGTTCGGTCTCACGTACGAGCGCCTCGACCAGAAGGTCGATCAGCTCGTCGTAGCGCTCGAAAGAGGCCGGCAGCGTCATTGGTCAGCGGCGCGTGGACCCCGTGGGCGGCGTGTTGCGGGCCGCCAGGTGCCGCCGGGCGGCTTCGATATTCTCGCCCGTGTACAGACGGCGTCCCCAGGGGTCGCGCGCAGGGCTTACGATCCCCTGATGGTCCAGCCGTCGCAGCGTCCACTCACTGCACGGGACGCGATGCGCCGCATCCGCGATGCCCAGTCTTTCCTCGGCCATAGGTAGTGCCCTCTCGCAATTGCGCCCTTGCGCTATGGCCTATAAACTGGCATAGTTCCGTGGACGCCCCGAAACGTCCATGAAACATAGATGTCTATAGGAAATCCGTATATCCTGCACAACGCTCCCCTGGCTCCCGCTGATGGCACGGCGCTGGTGCAGGCGCTTCTTGCGTTCGTCAACGGGCGGGACGTCGTGATCCGTGACCAATCGGACCGCTTTGTCGATGAGCCCCTGGAATTCACTGACGTGACCCGCTGGTCCAAGAGCCAGGAATCAGTCGATGCGCCCGGGCGCGAGGTCTTTGCGCGCGTTCTTGACGGAATAATCAACCGTATCGACCAATCCGAAGCCTTGGTGACGTGGCGGAATGATCCGTTCGTTGACGGCCGCCACTATGCGGTCGCGAGCGGTTTAGTACGATGGGAAGCCAAGAAACCACGCCTCGAGATAATGTCCCCTGGGCCTGGAGGGGCGGTCGTTGAGAACCTTTTCGACCGGCAGGCAGTTACGTCGGACTCGTGGCTGTCCGGGTTTTTGCCCTATCTGCGTGAGTTGTCGGGATCTATCAAGCGAGAGTCCTTCATTACCGTGAAGGACGATTCCTATGCGTTCGTTGAGTATCGTCGTTTTGTCACGGTGAGCGCCGCGCTGACGTGCGGACTGTTCGCAGTGCTCGACGAATCCGGAGAGTTTCGAGCCAAGCTGTCACGGTGCAAGCTCCCTCGATGCGGTAGGTATTATTTGGCGAGTAAGAATGAGCGAGGGGGGCCTGCAAATCGCACTTATTGCAGCCCCAAACATCGCGACGAGTACCGTGATTCCGCCGAACGGAAACGCGAAGCGCGGAGGCCAAAATGAGAGCCGCCCTTTACGCCCGTTTTTCGACGGACAAGCAGCGCGACACGTCGATCGACGATCAGATGCGGGAATGTGAGCGCGTTGCGCGCGCCGCGGGCCTCGAAGTCGTCGCGCGGTACGAGGACAAGGGAATCTCCGGGGGTACGGCAGCCCGGCCCGGCTATCAGGCGCTGCTCGCCGCCGCGCGGCGGCGCGAGTTCGAGGTGATCGTTACCGAGGACATCTCGCGCCTGTGGCGCAACCGCGCAGAGTTCGGTCCACGGTCCGCCGAGCTTGAGGACCTCGGTGTTCATTGGGTTTCCTGTGTGGGTCAGGACACACGGCGGGACGGCTGGGGGCTCGTGGTGCAGATTCTGCAGGCCATGGCGGAACAGTACCGGCGTGAGGCTGCGTATCGAACGCGCCGGGGCCTGGAGGGTGTGGCACGGTCCGGCAAGCCGGCCGGCGGGCGCAGCTACGGCTACATTCCCGCGACCAAGACTGGCAGCGGGCGCATGGAGATCGATGAGGGCCAAGCGCAAATCGTGCGTCGCGTCTTCGAGATGTACGCGGCCGGGCACTCGCCGCGTGCGATCGCCGCGACGTTGAACCGTGATGGTGTGCCGGCGCCGGGCTCGACGTGGGAACGCGAGCGGCGGCGCAGGGCGGGATGGGTGCACAGCGTCATCGCCGGCAATCCGGACCGCGGCATCGGCATCCTGAACAATGATCTCTATCGCGGCGTCGTGGTCTGGAACCGCTCGAAGTGGATCCGGTCTGCCGCTGATTCGAGCAAGCGCCGACAGGTGCAGAATCCAAGGTCCGAATGGATCACTCACCAGGATGAGCGCCTGCGAATCGTGCCCCAGGCGCTGTGGAACCGCGTAAAAGCGCGGCAGACCGCGCAAGCAAGCCGCATCGGTGCGCGGGTGCGTCGTGGGATGTCGAGGGCCGCTGCGGCTCGCACCGGAGCCGGTCCGAAGTATCTGGTGTCAGGGCTGCTGCGCTGCGGCCATTGCGGATCAAACTATGCCATCGCCGGCCGCGGCATCTATAAATGCTCGGGTCACACGAGCGGGGGAGTGGCACTCTGCGCGAACGATGCCCTGCTTCATCGGGAGGAGGTCGAAGCCGAAGTCCTTGCCGGGATCAAGCGCGACCTGCGCTCTCCGGCTGTGATCGAGGAGATTTGCCGCCGGGTGCGCTCGGCGGTTCGAGCCGGGGCGAACTCGCACATGGTGGTGGACCACTCCGCGCGGATCGCTCAGCTCCGGCAAGAGGCCACAAACCTTGCGGACGCGATAGCTTGTGGGGGCCTTCGGGCCTCCCCGACCATTGCCGGCCGCTTGGCTGCGTCGGAGCGTGAGCTGGAACGGTTGCTCGCGGCTCAGGCGACCGCAGGCGCGGCCCCTGCGGTTGACGTGCCGCGCCTGCTCGCCGATTTGCGGGTCCGCGCCACGCAGGCGGTCGATCAGCTCGAACGGACGCTTGCCGCCGGGGATATCGCGCGCGCCAGAGCGGCGATCAAGGCGCAAGTCGGCATGGTGACTGTGGAGGCGGATGCCGCTGAGATCAGGCTTTACAGCGAGCAGGGGAGCATGGCTGCGACGCTGTTGCGGGCGGTGGGGGCGGATGCAAGTTTGTGTGGTAGCGGGGGCAGGATTTGAACCTGCGACCTTCGGGTTATGAGCCCGACGAGCTGCCAGACTGCTCCACCCCGCACCAGGAAGGCCGCGCATTGTACGGACTGGATATCGATCCGGCAA
>JAKAFQ010000170.1 GCA_021817875.1 Pseudomonadota bacterium | reverse complement strand
CGCTGCTCGGACTGTGGGTGCTGCACGAGCGTCTCGGCCTGTCGGGACTCGCCGGCCTGGTGCTCATTCTGCTCAGCTGCTGGCTGGCCACCCACGGCGCGTATCAGGCGCGCCCGCCGGCGCTCGAGCACAGATAGGACCGCGCCTGCAGCACGTGGCGCGCCCGGACCGCCCGGTCAACGAGCCGCGCCCGGCCTAGCGCCACACTTGACCGTGCATCGCCCCCGGCACCATGTTCACGTACAGGTGATGCATGATCCACAATGAGCCGCCGAGAACGATGAATACCATCAGCGCCGTGTACAGCAGCGCCATCAGATTCCAGCGCTGCTCCTCTGAGCCGTTCACGTGCAGGAAGTACACCACGTGCACCACGATCTGCGCGAGGGCGAAACCGGCGATCACCAGCGGCGTGCCCGCCAGCGTGTGGCTCATCACCAGCGCGAACGGTATGACCGTCAGAACGATGGCGAGCGTGAAGCCGATGACGTACTGCTTGTGCGTCGGGCCGTGGCCGCCGCGCGGCGCATGACCGGCGAGCGCTTCGTTGGCGACGTTCATCATCAGTGAGCCACTCCGAACAGGTACACCAGCGAGAACACTCCGACCCAGATGATGTCGAGGAAATGCCAGAACAGGCTGAGGTTCACCAGGCGCGCCCGATTGGTCGCCGTAAGCCCCTTCTTCAGCACCGCCACCATCATCACCGCCATGAAGATCAGACCGCAGGTGACGTGCAGGCCGTGGGTGGCCACGAGCGTGAAGAAGCTCGACAGGAACGCACTGCGGTCGGGCCCGGCGCCGATCGCCACCAGGTGCGCGAACTCGTGCACTTCCATGCCAATGAAGCCCAGACCGAGCAGAAACGTCACCGCCAGCCAGCCGACGGTCGCATTGCGCCGGTCGGCGTTCATCGCCAGGCTGGCCAGCCCGCAGGTGAAGCTGCTGACCAGCAGGAACATCGTCTCGGTGAGCACTCCCGGCAGATCGAAAAGCTCCGCACCGGTCGGTCCGCCCGCGGTATGGGAGCTCAGCAGCGCGTAGGTTGCGAACAGCCCGGAGAACAGCAGGCAGTCGCTCATCAGGTAGATCCAGAATCCCAGCTGGATCGTCGATGCGACATCGTGGTGATGGTCGAGCTGAAAATCGACCGCATCACGGGCGTGGTGCAGATCACGCAGCGCATCGGCCGCGTGATCCGCGTACCCCGGCTTCAGCGCCAGGGAGCCATTGTGCATGAGAGTCGGATCACTTGACATGGCTTACAGGCTCCTCGCTTCGACTCGCCCGTGCAGCGCCTCGAGCCGCCGGACTTCGTCGGCGTCAACGTGAAATTCGCGGTCGTCGTCGAAGGCATGACGGATCAGGGTCACGAGCACACCGGCCAGGCCCGCGATCGCCAGCCACCAGATGTGCCAGATCATCGCGAACGCCGTGACGAACGCGCAGCCGGCGACGATGAAGCCGGCGGCCTTGTTGCGCGGCATGTGGATCGGCACGAAGGTCGAGGCCTTCAGGTCCACGCCCCGCTGCTTCATGTCCCAGAACGCATCGCGATCGCGCACCACCGGGATACGCGCGAAGTTGTAAGCCGGCGCCGGCGAGGGAACCGACCACTCCAGGGTGCGCCCGTTCCACGGATCGCCCGTCAGGTCACGCGTCTGCTCGCGCTGACGGATGCTGACCACCACCTGCACGACCTGCACGATGATGCCGGCGAAGATGATGGCCGCGCCGCACGCCGCGACGATGAACAGCGGCTGCCAGGCCGCCACGTCGTAGTGATCCATGCGGCGCGTCGCGCCCATCAGGCCGAGCGCGTACAACGGCATGAAGGCGACGTAGAAGCCGATGAACCAGCACCAGAACGCCCAACGGCCGAGGCGCTCGTTGAGCCGGAAGCCGAAGATCTTCGGGAACCAGTAGGTGAGGCCGGCGAACACGCCGAACACCACCCCGCCGATGATGACGTTGTGGAAGTGCGCCACCAGGAACAGGCTGTTGTGCAGCACGAAGTCCGCCGGCGGCTCGGCGAGCAGCACGCCGCTCATGCCACCGATCGTGAAGGTGATCAGGAAGCCGACCGTCCAGAGCATCGGCGTCTCGAAGCGCACCCGCCCCCGGTACATCGTCAGCAGCCAGTTGAAGATCTTCACGCCGGTCGGCACGGCGATGATCATGGTGGTGATGCCGAAGAACGTGTTGACGTCGGCGCCGTTGCCCATGGTGAAGAAATGGTGCAGCCACACGATCAGCGACAGCAAGGCGATCCCCATCGTCGCATACACCATGGAGGTGTAGCCGAACAGGCGCTTGCCCGAGAGCGTCGGCACGATCTCCGAGTACACGCCGAACAGCGGCAGGATCAGGATGTACACCTCGGGGTGGCCCCAGATCCAGATGAGGTTGATGTACATCATCGGATCGCCGCCGAGCGCATTGGTGAAGAAATGCGTCCCCAGGTAGCGGTCCATGGTCAGCAGTGCCAGTGTCACGGTGAGGATGGGGAAGGCGGCCACGATCAGCACGTTCGTGCACAGCGACGCCCAGGCGAATACCGGCATGCGCATCAGCTTCATGCCCGGCGCGCGCATCTTCAGGATGGTGGTGATGAAGTTGACGCCGGTCAGCGTCGTACCGATACCCGATATCTGCAACGCCCAGATCCAGTAATCGACCCCGACGCTCGGACTGAAGTGCAGCTCCGACAGAGGCGCGAAGCCGAGCCAGCCGGCGCGCGAGAAGTTACCGATGGCGAGCGAGATGTTCACCAGCACCGCGCCGGCGGCGGTCAGCCAGAAGCTGAGGTTGTTCATCAACGGAAATGCGACGTCGCGCGCGCCGAGCTGCAGCGGCAGGATGCAGTTCATCAGCCCGATGACGAACGGCATCGCCATGAAGAAGATCATGATCGTGCCGTGGGCGCTGAACACCTGGTCGAAGTGCTGCGGCGGCAGATAGCCCAGGTTGCTGCCGTAGGCGAGCGCCTGCTGCAAGCGCATCATGAGCGCATCGGCGAAGCCGCGCAGCAGCATGATCCCGGCCAGGATCAGATACATGATGCCGATCTTCTTGTGATCGACCGAGGTGAGCCACTCGGTCCACAGGTACTTCCATTTGCCGAGGTAAGTGATCGTGCCGAGGACTGCCACCACGCAGATCACCATGAACGCAACCGCGCCCATGATGATCGGGTTGCTGTACGGGATGGCGCTCAGCGTCAACTTGCCGAACATTCAGTCTCTCCTGATGGTGCCCGTGCCGGTTTTCGCCAACAGCCTGCCCGGCGCGAATTCGCCCTCGAGGATCTGCTGGAAAAGCTCCGGCATCACCTGCGAGTAGTAGCGCACCGGCACGTTCTCGCTCGGTTTCTCGAGCGCCCGGTACGCGCTCGCATCCAGGGTCTGCCCGGCGGAGGCAGCCTTGGCGAGCCACTGATTGAAATCGCCCCGGGACATGGCTTTGACCTTGAAGGTCATGCCGGAGAAGCCGTCGCCGTTGAAGTTCGCGGAAATGCCGCGGTAGGTGCCCGGCAGGCTGGCCACCAGGTTCACGGCCGTCTGCATGTTCGCCATGGCGTAGATCTGGCTGCCGAGCCGCGGGATGAAAAACGAATTCATGACCGTCGCCGAGGTGAGGTGAAACACCACCGGCACCCCGACCGGCATGGCCACTTCATTGACCGTGGCGACGTGCTGGTCCGGATAGATGAACAGCCACTTCCAGTTCAGCGCCACCGCTTCGATGTGTACGGGCCTTTGCGTCGAGGGGATCGGTCGGAACGGGTCGAGCTGGTGGGACGTGCGCCAGCAGATCACAGCGAGAACGGCGACGATCGCGATGGGAATCGACCACATCACCGCCTCGATCTTGTTCGAGTGCGACCACTCCGGCCGGTACTCGGCCTGCTTGTTCGAGGCGCGGTAGCGCCAGGGAATGAGGATCGACAGCACGATCACCGGCACGACCACCAGCAGCATCAGTCCGCCGGCTGTCAGGATGATCGTCCGCTCCGCTTCGCCAATCGGCCCTTTGGGATCGAGCAGCGCCCAGTGGCAGCCGCCGAGCAGCAGAGTCGCCGGCAGCAGCGGCAGCAATCGGGTGAATCGGGCGAAACGGGATGCAGGAGGGCGATTCATGGTGGCGGCGCCGCAAGACCTTTTCTTAAAGCGGCACGAGCTTGCCGTCGGCCCTGCGGCAAGTCCTTAGCCCGCCCTGAATTCCTCTTAATCTTTCTAAATTCTCGCGCTTCTCGAGCGTTCATCAACGCCCGGCATTGCGCCGTCGACGCCGATGTGCCGCGCAAGACCCGCAGCCGCCATCGATCAGGGTTGCAGCGCCGAGGACATGGCCTCGTCTTCCGTCCAGCGGGCTCCGGCTTCCATCAGGCTCGCCAGACGCTCCCCGGGCATCGCATGGCGCAGCCGCTCGAGAATGCCGGCCTGGATTCTCAGCTTCGCGGGATTGCGCCCGGCGAACTCCGAAGTGAAAAAGGCGTGCGCGTAGCCGATGAACTGCGCTGCGCGCTCGAACTGGTTGTTGCGGGCCGCGATGGCGCCGAGCTGCTGCACCCCGCCGGCGAGCAGCACCGCATCGAGCTCGCTTTCCTGCGCGAGCGGCAGCCCCTCGCGCAGCGCAGCGCCGGCCTCATCGACCGCGCCGCGGGCGACGAGGTATCCGGCCAGGTTGCACAACGCATGGCCGAGCATGCCGGTGCGCCGCGCTCTCCTGCACAGCGCCACGACTTCGCGCGCCAGCCCGATCGCCGCATCCACGTGGCCCTCGGCGAACTCCACCTCCGCCTTGTAGATGAGCGCCCGCCAGACCCAGAAGTCCGCCTTGGAGTGCTTGCCGACCTCGAGCGACTGATCGAGCAGCAGCCGCGCCGCGTTGTATTCGCCGACCACGGTGTGGCCGATGGCGAGGTTCGTCAGACACAGCGAGAAGCTCTTCGGCTGCGCGGTCGATGACAGCAGCGCGCACCCTTCCTCGAGTGCCTCGAGCCCCTCGGCGAACACCCCGGTGCGCACCAGGTTCAGCCCGTAGCAGCTGAGCGCCCGCCCCAGATCGAGCGGCTCGCCCACCTCGCGGAATTGCGCCACGGCACGCCGCAGCGCCGGCACCGCCCGCCCGCGCGGCTCGCCCGTGGAGAGAAATCCATATCCGTACCAGAGCTTCGCCTCGAGCGCCTTTGGAGTCTTGGGACCGAGCGCCCGCGTGGCCCGCTCCATGCGCGCCCGCCCCTCCTGCACGAGCGACATCAGGTACCACAGCAGATAAGAGGCCGAGGCGAGCTCGATGCCGAGCCCCGGATCGCCGTCCGGCCCGAACGCCCAGTCGAGCGCCACGCGGATGTTGTCGATTTCCGGCGCATGGGTCTCGAGCCACTGGGAGGAGGCGGTGCGCTCCCAGCGCGTCAGCGCCTCGCACAGGTGTCCGTGAAAATGCTGCGCATGCAGCCGGGCCAGGGGACCGAACTCGCCGCTGTCGGCGAGCTTCTCCATCGCGTAGGCATGGGTCGTCTCGAGCAGCCGGTAGCGGCGCGCGCTGCCCGAGGCATCCGCGACCACCAGCGACTTGTCGACCAGCTCGGCGATCCGCCCGATCACCTCCCACTCCGGCAGGGCCGAGTCGGCCACCACGCTGCCGGCGGCCTCCAGACTGAAGCTGCCGGCAAACACCGCCAGGCGCCGCAGCACGATCTGATCCGGCTCGGCCAGCAGGCGGTAGCTCCAGTCGAGCGTGGCGCGCAGGGTCTGATGACGGGGCAGCGCGGTGCGCCGTCCGCCGGTCAGCACGTGAAACCGCACATCGAGCCGCTGCGCCAGACCCTCGATCCCGAGCGCCGCGGAGCGCGCCGCGGCAAGCTCGATCGCGAGCGGAATGCCATCGAGCCGGCGGCAGATCGTGGCCACGGTGGCCGCGTTGTGCTCATCCAGCGTGAACTGCGGATCGGCCGACCGCGCCCGGGCGACGAACAGTCGCACCGCATCATGGCTCTGGGCCGCGGCGAGTCCGGCCACGTCCGCCCCCGGACACTCGAGCGGCCGCAGCCGCAGGATGGCCTCGCCCTCGATGCCGAGCGGCTCCTGGCTGGTGGCGAGGATGCGCACCTGCGGGGCCGCGTGCAGCAGCAGTTCGGCTTCCCGGGCGGCCGCCTGGATCAGGTGCTCGCAGTTGTCCAACACGAGCAGCAACCGCCGGCCGCGCAGGGCCGCGGTGAGCCGCTCGGCGGTCCAGCGGCCGGCGCCGCTGTGCAGTCCGAGCGCCGCGTGCACCGCGCTCGCCACCAGCTCCGGATCGCTGAGCGGGGCGAGCTCCGAGAGCCATACCCCGTCGGGGAACTCCTGCAGCACATCGCGCGCCGCCTCGAGACTCAGTCGCGTCTTGCCGATGCCGCCGGTGCCGACCAGCGTCACCAGCCGGTTGTGCTGCAGCAGCTCGCGCACCGTTGCGCGCTCGCGCTCGCGCCCGATGAAATCCGACACGGCCGCCGGCAGGTTGGTCGGTGGCGCCTCGGCGCCCGCCTCGGCGGCCGACGCACCGCTCGCGTCCACCACCCGCACCTCGCCCGTGAAGCGATAGCCGCGCAGTGGCACGGTGAGAATGAGCTGGCGATCCGGCCCGAGCGCCTTGCGCAGGGCGGAGATCTGCACCTGGATATTGCTCTCCTCGACGACGATCCCGGGCCAGGCGCGGGCGAGCAGCTCCTCCTTGCTGACGAGCTCACCGCCCGCCTCGATCAGGACGAGCAGAACGTCGAAGGCGCGGGAGCCCAGCGGGATGGGCTTGTCATCGAGGCGCAGCTCTCGCTGGCGTATGAGAAGCCGAAAACGTCCAAACTCGAGGCAAGCCGCGCCTCGCGCAATACCATGCATGATCTGCGAGTATAGCGCCCATGCGGCCCGCACTCATGATCTTCGATCTCGACGGCACCCTGATCGACAGCGTCGCCGACCTCGCCCGCGCCATCAACGCGATGCTCGGCGAGCTCGGCGCACAACCCCTGGCCGAACCCGAAGTGCGCGCCATGATCGGTGACGGCGCGGCAAAGCTGGTGGCACGCGCGCTCGCTGCGCGGCGCTGTGCGCACGCGGACCCGGCGCTGGCACAACGCGCGTTCGCGCGGCACTACGCATCCGAGCCGGTGCGCGCCACCGTCGCCTACCCCGGCGCGCGCGCGGCGCTCGAGCTGCTGCGCGAACACGCCGTCACCCTCGCGGTCTGCACCAACAAACCGGCGCGCCTGGCCGAGGTCATCCTCGAAAAGCTGGACCTCGCCAGGTATTTCGCCCGGGTCATCGGCGGGGATTCGCTGCCTTTTCTCAAGCCTGACCCCAGGGTGCTGCGCACGTTGCTGCGCTTCTTCGGGGTCGCACCGCAGGATGCGCTGATGGTCGGGGACAGCGAGGTCGATGCCGAGGCGGCCCGGGCCGCGGCCGTGCCGCTGGTGCTGATGAGGCACGGTTACCGGCGCGGCCCGGTCGAGGCCATCCCCTGCCGCGCCGCCCTCGATGATTTCAGTCAGCTCGCGGCCGCGGCCGGTGTCGCCGCGGGCTGGCCGAAAAACACCAGCGTCCGGTAAGGAAACACCACCTGCCCGCCGCGCTGATGGCGCTCGAACACCTGGCGCAACCCGGCGATCAGGGGCGCGTGCTGCGGCTCGCCGGGCTGCGGCGCGTAGGAAGAGGACATCAGCCGCCCCTCGAGTCCCTCGAAATCGAAAATCTGGCGGTTGGCGAACACCGCCCGCTGCGGCGCCCCGCCGAAGAATTCGTGGATCCCCTGTTCCCGGGCATGCAGTCCCCGCACGCGCACGTACTCCGGCGCATGGCGGCGCAGCAGCGCGTCGTACTCCGCGAGGAACGCCGTGAGATTTTCCGGCGGCTCGTTCCAGATGAGCGCCGCCCAGCCCCCCGGCGCCAGAATGCGCAGGCTCTCGTTGCGCGCGCGCTCGGGATCGAACCAGTGAAACGCCTGAGCGGCGAGCACCAGAGCGACACTGTGGGCCTCTAGCGTGAGTTTACTGACGCTCGCGTCTCCTTTGACGATCTAGGGTTTGCGAAGAGGCTGAATTTTAGCCTTTGGGATCGTGCGCCCATCTTGCGGCACTGTATAGACAAAACATAGATCCCGTGC
>JAKAFQ010000169.1 GCA_021817875.1 Pseudomonadota bacterium | reverse complement strand
GCACGGCGCTCCGGTGCGCATCGACAAGGGCTTTTCCTGGGAGTATCCCCTGTCGGTGCACGGCTTGATGCACAACGTGATCACGAATGCCTGGCGCGGCGACCCGTACCGCATCGACACGCTGCTGATCTTCATGGCGAACATGGCGTGGAACTCGTCCATGAACACGGTCGAGGTGCGCAGGATGCTGAACGACCGGGACGACTCGGGCGAGTACCGCATCCCCTTCCTGGTGGTGTGCGACGCGTTCCAGTCGGAAACCACCGCGTTCGCCGATCTGGTGCTGCCCGACACCACCTCCCTCGAGCGCCACGACGTCATGTCGATGCTCGACCGGCCGATCTCCGAGTTCGATGGCCCGGTGGACTCGGTGCGCATTCCCGTGCTGCCGCCCACGGGGGAGTGCAAGCCGTTCCAGGAAGTGCTGATCGAGCTGGCGGGCCGCCTCAAGCTGCCGGCGTTCGTCAACACCGACGGCTCGCGCAAGTACCGCGACTATCCCGACTTCATCGTGAACTACGAGACCGAGCCTGGCTCGGGCATCGGGTTTCTCGCCGGCTGGCGCGGGCGCGGCGGCGAGAAGTTCATGAAGGGGTCGTCTCAGAAAACGGAAAAAATCGTACGTTAAGGGCTGCAAGCGCCCTTAGCAGCAGTGCAAGGCTGCAATCAACGGGGCAGGAACATTGCCGTGGTGCGCGTTGCACTCGCTCACCAGCTTCGACAGCGCCTCTTCCATCCGCGTGAGGTCTGCCATGCGTGCGCGCACATCGGCCAGCCGGTGAGCAGCCAGTTCGGCCGCCTCGCTGCAATGGGTGCCGTCCTCCAGTTTCAGAAGCTGGCCGACTTCGTCCAGGCTGAACCCCAGGCGCCGCCCCGATGGTTAGGTTCTCTAAATCGTTCTCCATCATGCTTGACTCCGTAGTTGACTACGGGAGTAACGTCACAGCATCAAGCGAAGTCCCGGAAGAAGAACCCTCATGTCGGAACCCAAGAACGGTCGCGGCGCACTGGCGACCGGCGGCGTCGCGGCCGTCCTCGCCTCGGCCTGCTGCCTCGGTCCCCTCGTCCTGGTCGCGCTCGGCTTTTCGGGCGCGTGGATCGGCACCCTGGCCGTGCTGGAGCCGTACCGGCCGATCTTCATCGGCGCAGCACTCGTCGCGCTGTTCTTCGCCTGGCGCAGCATCTTCCGACCTGCCCATGCCTGCAAGCCTGGCGACGTGTGTGCCGTGCCCCATGTGCGAACAGCCTACAAGGTCATCTTCTGGATTGTGGCCGCCCTGGTCCTGGTTGCCCTCGCTTTCCCCTACGTCCTGCCGCTTTTCTACTGAAAGGAGAATTGCCATGAAGAAATTCGCTACCCTTCTTGCGCTGGCCGCCACCCTGAGCACACCCGCCTGGGCTGCTACCAAGACTGTCACCCTGTCGGTGCCCGGCATGACCTGCGCCGCGTGCCCGATCACGGTCAAGATGGCTCTGTCTAAGGTCGCCGGTGTCGAGAAGGCCGAGGTCAGCTTCGAGAAGCGGGAAGCCGTCGTCACCTTCGACGATGCGAAGACCAATGCCGACGCCTTGACCAAGGCCACTGCAAACGCGGGCTACCCCTCCAGCGTCAAGCAGTGAGGGCACCATCATGGCCGAAGCGATCACCCTTCACATCGATGGCATGACCTGCACGTCGTGCGCCGAGCACGTCCAGCAGGCTTTGAAAAACGTGCCCGGCGTGCGCGCGGCCTCGGTGTCCTATCCGCGCAAACGGGCCGAGATCGAGGCGGATGCCGGCGTGAGCCTGGACCCGCTGGTCTCGGCCGTGGCTGCGCTCGGCTACCGCGCTCGGGTTGCCGACTCGCAGGGTTTGCCCGCCACCGGCCTGTTGGACAAGGCGCTCGGCTGGCTGGGTAGCGGAGCAAAGCGCGGTAGCGGCGAGCCCGCGCTGCACGTGGCTGTGATCGGCAGCGGCGGCGCGGCGATGGCGGCGGCCTTGAAGGCCGTAGAGCAAGGCGCCCGCGTCACGCTGATCGAGCGCGGCACCATCGGCGGCACCTGCGTCAATGTCGGCTGCGTGCCGTCCAAGATCATGATCCGCGCCGCGCACATCGCCCACCTGCGCCGCGAAAGCCCGTTCGATGAAGGTCTGCCTGCCGCAGCGCCCGCTGTAATGCGCGAGCGGCTGCTGGCCCAGCAACAAGGCCGCGTCGAGGAGCTACGCCACGCCAAGTACGAAGGCATCCTGGAGAGCACCCCGGCCATCACCGTGCTGCACGGCGAGGCCAGTTTCAAGAACAGCCAGAGCATCGCCGTGCGCTTGGCCGACGGTGGAGAGCGCGTGGTCGCGTTCGACCGCTGTCTGGTCGCCACCGGGGCGAGTCCCGCGATCCCGCCTATCCCCGGCTTGAAGGCCACGCCCTACTGGACCTCCACCGAGGCGCTGGCGAGCGACACGCTCCCTGAGCGACTGGCCGTCATCGGCTCGTCGGTGGTGGCGGTGGAGTTGGCGCAAGCCTTCGCCCGGCTGGGCAGCCGGGTCACGATCCTGGCACGCAGCACGCTGTTTTTCCGCGAAGACCCGGCCATCGGCGAAGCCGTCACGGCCGCCTTCCGCGCCGAGGGCATCGAGGTGCTGGACCATACCCAGGCGAGCCAAGTCGCCTTTGCTGCCGGGGAATTCGTGCTCACCACCGGGCAGGGGGAAGTGCGCGCCGACAAGTTGCTGGTGGCCACCGGGCGCGCGCCGAACACCCGCAGCCTGAACCTTGCGGCGGCTGGCGTCGAAGTCAATGCGCAGGGCGCCATCGTCATCGACCAGGGGATGCGCACCAGCACACCGCAGATCTACGCCGCCGGCGACTGCACCGACCAGCCGCAGTTCGTCTACGTCGCGGCGGCGGCCGGCACCCGAGCCGCGATCAACATGGCCGGCGGCGAGGCGGCGCTGGACCTGACGGCGATGCCGGCGGTGGTGTTCACCGATCCGCAAGTGGCGACGGTGGGCTATAGCGAAGCGGAAGCGCACCACGACGGCATCGAGACCGACAGCCGGCTGCTGACGCTGGACAACGTGCCGAGGGCGCTGGCCAACTTCGACACGCGCGGCTTCATCAAGCTGGTGGCGGAGGCCGGCTCGGGGCGGCTGGTCGGCGTACAGGCGGTGGCCCCCGAGGCAGGCGAGCTGATCCAGACGGCCGCGCTGGCGATCCGCCACCGGATGACTGTGCAGGCGCTGGCAGACCAGTTGTTCCCCTACCTGACGATGGTCGAGGGACTCAAGCTCGCGGCGCAGACCTTCAGCAAGGACGTGAAGCAACTGTCCTGCTGCGCCGGGTGAGGAAAAGGAGGTGTTCGATGAACGCCTACACGGTGTCGCGTCTGGCCCAGGATGCCGGCGTGAGCGTGCACGTCGTGCGCGACTACCTGCTGCGCGGATTGTTGCGCCCGGCTGAGCGGACTGCCGGCGGCCATGGCGTGTTCGATGCGGATGCCTTGCAACGGCTGTGCTTCGTGCGGGCCGCCTTCTAGGCGGGGGTCGGCCTGGACCTGCTGACCCGGCTGTGCCGGGCGCTGGACGCCGCGGATGCCGGTGAAGCGGTGGCTTGGTTGGCCGAGTTGCGACGACTCGTCGAACGGCAACGGGCGCTCTCGGGCCTGTAGGCGCAGTTGAGCGCGCTGCGGGCCGAGGTTGCCCGGCAGGACGGGGCGTTGCCATGAGCGGCCCCGAGCGCAAGCCCATCACCGGTTACCTGTGGGGCGGACTGGCTGTGCTGACCTGCCCATGCCACCTGCCCATCCTCGCCGTCGCGCTGGCCGGTACGACCGCCGGCGCGTTCCTCGGCGAGCATTGGGTCATTGCGGCGCTCGGTTTGACCGGCTTGTTCCTTCTTTCCCTGTCGCGGGCGTTCAGGGAAAGATCATGAGCGCTTCCCGGCCGGATGGATGGACTGCGGCGGAGCTGACCCAAGCCGTCGAACGCCGGCAGCTTGAGTTGCACGACCAGCCCATCGTCGTTCTTCGCAGCGGCCGGATCGCCGGGGCGGAAGCACTATTGCGCTGGCGCCACCGGAGCCTCGGCCTGCTGTCGCCGGAGCGGGTCGCCGAGCTGCGCCGGCGGGCTGCTGCCGGCGAGCAGAAAGCCAAGCTTGCCCGCGAGTTCGGCATCAGCCGCGAAACCCTCTACCAATACCTGAGAACGGACGGCTGACCATGCCCCGACGCTCCATTCTGTCCGCCGCCGAACGGGCAAGCCTGCTGGCGTTACCCGATACCGAAGATGATTTGATTCGGTACCACACGTTCAGCGAGGCCGACCTGTCACTGATTCATCAGCGACGCGGGGATGCGAACCGGCTGGGGGTCGCGGTGCAGTTGTGCCCGTTGCGCTTTCCGGGGCAGGGGCTGCTGCCAGACGCCATCGTGCCGGCGTTCCTGCTGCAATGGATCGGGCGGCAACTGCGCACCGATCCGGCGTGCTGGCCGCAGTATGCCGAGCGCGAGGAAACCCGGCGCGAGCATCTGCTTGAGCTGCGCGCCTACCTGGGGCTGGAGCCGTTCGGTCTGGCGCATTACCGGCAGTCGGTACAGGCAGCGAGCGAGCTGGCCTTGCAGACGGACAAGGGCATCGTGCTGGCCGCCAGCGTCCTCGACGCGCTGCGCCACCGGCACATCATCCTTCCGGCGCTGGATGTCGTCGAGCGCGTCTGCGCCGAGGCGATCACCGGCGCCAACCGGCGCATCTACCACGCCTTGGCCGATCCGCTGTCGGCCGCCCACCGGCACCGCCTCGACGATCTGCTCAAGCGCAGGGACAACGGCAAGACGACCTGGCTGGCCTGGCTGCGCCAATCACCGGCCAAGCCGAATTCGCGGCACATGCTCGAACACATCGAACGCCTCAAGGCGTGGCAGGCACTCGACCTTCCCTCCGGCATCGAGCGGCTGGTTCACCAGAACCGGCTGCTCAAGATCGCCCGCGAGGGCGGCCAGATGACGCCCGCCGAGCCGGCCAAGTTCGAGCCGCAGCGGCGCTACGCCACCCTGGTGGCGCTCGCCATCGAGGGCATGGCCACCGCCACCGACGAAATCATCGACCTACACGACCGCATCTTGGGCAAGCTGTTCAACGCCGCCAAGAACAAGCATCAGCAGCAGTTCCAGGCATCCGGCAAGGCGATCAACGCCAAGGTGCGGCTGTTTGGGCGCATCGGCCAGGCGCTGATATCGCGCAGACCGCTCATGGAGCGATGGGCGGCTCCTTCAACACGCGGGAGTTCTTTCACGGTGTCGAGCGGGGGCGCCTGCGCGCGCTGAAGCTCGGTTTCATCGGCGCGGCGTTCGTGATACCCATGCTTGCGTTCGGGGCGTTCGCCCGCCATGCGGGGGTCGAACGCGCCGTCGTCGGCTTTGTCAGTCAGTATGCGGGGCTTCTGGCCGAGCGGTGGTACTTCTTCGCCGAGGCCCGGCACCCGCAAAACTTGTACTGCCAGACGATCTCGTGAGCCGGCGAGCGCGTGGTCAGCGCGCTGCAAGCCCAGCGATGCTGCGGCGCAGCTTGCGGCGCGGAGGCGCTTTGGTATATTAAAGAATACTAATATTCGCGCCCCGCGGGAGGAGCAGGGCGCGGAGCCCGGGAGTCTCGCGAGCAGGCGGCGATTCGGCCACGAGGGGCGGTGGTATAAGGAGCTCTTCCTGCAACGCCACAAAGGACAGCAGATGAACTTCGACAAGGAACTCGACGCCCGCGGACTCAATTGCCCGCTTCCGATCCTGCGCGCCAAGAAGGCGCTGGGTGAGCTGCAATCCGGGCAGGTGCTCAAGATCGTCGCGACCGATCCCGGCGCAGTGAAGGACTTCCAGGCGTTTTCCAAGCAGACCGGCAACGAGCTCCTGTCGCACGCCGAGGCGAACAAGGAGTACACCTTCCTCATGAAGAAGAAGTAGCAGCGCCCCGCCGACCCGTCGTACCACGTGGGGGCCGCGCCGGCCCGGGACGCAGACCAGGAGAGAGGAGCGATGGCGACCTACGCCGAGATGGAGGAGATCTTCCAGGACATCCGGAATGATTTCCGTTACGAGCACGAGCTGAATGGCTGCCTGAACTGCGGCATCTGCACCGCCACCTGCCCGTCGGCGCATTTCTACGACTACAGCCCGCGCGAGATCGTCCAGCTGCTCTGGACCGAGAACGTGGAGCAGATCTACGACGCGATGCAGGAAAAGATCTGGGCCTGCGCGCAATGCATGACCTGCGCCGCGCGCTGCCCGTTCAAGAACTCCCCGGGCGGGCTGGTGGCGATCATGCGCGAGGTCGCGATCCAGCACGGCTTCCAGTCCGCGAAGGACGTGCTGCGCCCGTTCGGGCGCGTGATGCTCAAGCTCATCACCACCGGCAACCAGCTCTCCCCCGACATGATCCAGCCGGACCACTTCCCCGACTGGGGTCCCAACATCCAGAAGGTCGAGGGCGACCTGAAGACGCTGAGAAAAGCGATCCCGCTGAAGACGCTGCAAACCACCGACACCGCGTGGGAAGTCGCGCTCAAGACCTCGGTCGAGATGTACACGATCTGGGAAGAGACCGGCGTCCTCAAGCAGCTCGAGACAATGGACGAGAACCTCTTCGACGTCATCGAGGACTTCATCGACGAGAAGCGCGAGGAGTACGAGGACTGGCTCGAGGAACAGGAAGAAAAGGAGGCATCATGAGCGAAACCACAGGCGGCATCGCAGGGCACGGCGCGTTCTTCCAGCCGACGAACCTCTCGGCGGCCGACGCCGAGAAGGCCACCGAGTGGGTCAAGAAGCGCGTCGACCGGCGCGAGGTGGACCTCGGCGAGCGCATGGAGGACGTGCGCGAGCACATGTGGGAGCTGGAAAAGGAGGGCGAGATCATCGTCCACCGCATCGGCGACGCGCACCAGCCGTGCATGGTGAAGACGCTGTTCGGCTGGGACAAGAAGATCCCGACCACGCAGCTCTGGCACCACAAGAGCTGCGGCCAGTGCGGCAACATCCCGGGCTACCCGACCTCGCTCATGTGGACCATGAACCAGCTCGGCATGCAGGCGGGCCGGGATTACCTCGACGAGACCGATCAGACCTCGTGCACCGCGTGGAACTATCACGGCTCCGGAATCGGCAACGTCGAGTCGCTCGCCGCGGTGTTCCTCAGAAACTTCCACCAGGCCTACGTCTCGGGCAAGCGCCTGGGCCACCAGCCCGGTCACTTCTACCCGCTGGTGCATTGCGGCACCTCCTTCGGCAACTACAAGGAGATCCGCAAGTACCTCATCGAAAACGCCAGCCTGCGCGAGCGGGTGAAGAAGATCCTCGGCAAGCTCGGGCGGCTCGTGGACGGCAAGCTCGTGATCCCGGAGGAGATCGTGCACTACTCGGAGTGGGTGCACGTGATGCGCCGCGACATCGCGACGCGGCTGCAGAAATACGACGTCTCGCACATGCGCGTCACGGTGCACATGGCCTGCCACTACTCGAAGATGGTGCACGAGGACGCGATCTATGACCCCGAGGTGCTCGACGGCAACCGCGCCGCCACCGGCACCGGGATCGCGGCCGCGCTCGGCGCGCAGGTGATCGACTACTCGACCTGGTACGACTGCTGCGGCTTCGGCTTCCGCCACATCATCTCGGAGCGCGAGTTCACGCGCTCGTTCACCATCGACCGCAAGATCAGGGTGGCGCGCGAGGAGGCGAACGCCGATGTGATGCTCGGCATCGACACCGGCTGCGTGACCACCATGGACAAGAACCAGTGGATCGGCCGCGCGCACGAGCAGGCCTACACCATGCCGATCATGGCCGACATCCAGTTCGCCGCCCTCGCCTGCGGCGCCGACCCCTTCAAGATCGTGCAGCTGCAGTGGCACGCGAGCCCCTGCGAGGACGTGGTCGAGAAGATGGGCGTCTCCTGGAGCGAATCGAAGAAGCGCTTCGAGGAGTACCTGAAGGAGGTCAAGGCCGGCAAGATCGAGTACCTCTACAACCCAGAGCTCGCGGCAGCCGCCTAGCACACGGACATGAACGACACCATTCTCGTCGTCGGCGGCGGGCCGACCGGGCTCGCCGCGGCGCACGGCGCCGCTTCCGTCGGCCGCAAGGTCGTGCTGGTGGAGAAGGCCGATCGCCTCGGCGGCGC
>JAKAFQ010000168.1 GCA_021817875.1 Pseudomonadota bacterium | reverse complement strand
CCCAGGCGGCTCGCAACGGTACCCAAGCCAATCTCAAAGCGGCCCAGAGCATGGTGCTCGTGCGGGCCCCACGGGCAGGCCGCGTGCTAACGCTGGGCGCCACAGCGGGGGAACGCGTTCAACCGGGCGAAACGATCCTGACACTGTTGCCAAACCACGCCCTATGGCTCCGGGCGGTTTACTATGGCAATGCTGCGAACCGTGTTCGCGTGGGCATGTCCGGTGTCTTCGCCCCCGCGGGTGGGGGCGCGACTATACCGGTGAAGGTGCGCGCAATCGTCGGAGCGCTGCGTGCGGACGGCGGACGGACGGTGAGCCTCGTCGCCACCAGTTCCGAGCCTGGGTGGCTCGACGGCGAAGCTGGCACAGTCACGATTGATGCAGGAAAAGTGACCGGCGTGGCGGTGCCGACCAGCGCATTGATTCTCGATCAGGCAAACTGGTGGATCGTCGTGCACACCGCAAAGGGAGACGAGCCGCAGCGGGTCGCGCCGGGACCGCGCTGGGGCGCGCTGACCCTGATCGAGCATGGTCTCACGCCGGGAACGGCGGTCGTGGTTGCGAACGCCTATCTTGAATTCCACCGCGGTATCAGCGCGCACTATCAGCCGCCGGACTGAGGCCAATGGCTGCACTCGAAAGTATCAGGCGCTTTGCGTTCCGACCGCTGCTCTGGATCATGGTGTACAGCGCGCTCGCTGGTTACGGTGCTTATGCTCTCCTGAACATCCCGGTCGAGGTGCTGCCGCGCTTCGACTTCCCGCAGATCGGTGTGGTGACGCATGTGTCGGGGGCGACCGCGCGCGAGCTCGAAATGCTGATCGTTCGGCCGATCGAGGGACAGCTCTTGTCGCTGCCGAACGTAGTCAGCATTCGTTCAACCATGGGCAACGGCGTCGTCGAGAATGACGTACGCTTCCGCTCCGGCACAGCGCCGTCCCAAGACCTTCAGGCGGTCAATGGTGTGATTGATCGCGCGCGCGGACGGCTGCCGTCGACGGCCGAGCCTTATGCCGAGATCATGGGCAACGCCATTAATGAGGTGGCCGATTACACTACGGCGATTCCAGCTGGCATCGCGCCGGTTTCGGTGCAGCGGGCCATCGTGACGCGTATCGTACCACAGCTGCGCGCGCTGCCCGGCGTCCAGCGCGTCGATGTCTACGGCACCGGCGATGAGGCCCTGCTTGTCGCGCCCGACCTGCAGGCGATGAGCCATTATGACGTCGGGGTCGGCGCCATTATCGATGCCGTGAAGCAGCACGTCGTGCTGGGCTCGGCCGGCTACCTCTCGCTCGGGCATCAGGACGTGCTCGCTGAGGCGCGCGGCGCGCCGACCCAAACGGCCGAACTCGATCGAATCCCGGTAAAGGGCGCCGACGGGCCGATCCCGCTCCGCGCGCTCGCTCAAATTTCGCGTGGTCCCGTGCCGACGCACAATGCCGTCCGGCTCGATGGTCGGCCGAGCATCGCGCTCGCCATCTTCAAGCAGCCGGGCGCCTCCACCGTCCCGGTAACACGCGAGGTCCAGCGCACTTTGGCGGCAACCCAGGCGCAACTGCCGAGCGGCGTGCGTTGGATCAAGATGTACGATCAGGGCCATCTCGTCGGCATCATCGGCTCCGATCTCGGCCGCAACCTGTTCATTGGAGGCGTGCTCGCCGTCGTCGTGCTGATTTGGATCCTAGGGGCGGGGCGTGGCATTTGGACGTTAGCGTTCAGCATTCCGCTGTCGCTGATTCTGGGAATCGCCGGGTTGTATGCCACCGGCCAGAGCCTCGATCTGATGACGCTCGGCGCGCTGACTGTTGCCATCGGCATCCTCGCCGATGACGCGATCATCGTACTCGAAAGCATCTACCATCGCTGGGAAGAAGGCGATGATCGCTGGACCGGAATCCGCAACGGCCTCGCCGGAATCGCCGGGCCCGACGTGACCGGCACCTTTACCGTTGTCGCGGTCTTCGTGCCGTTGTTGTTCGTCGGCGGCCTTGCCGGACTGTTCTTCGTGCCCTTTGCGCTCGCCATGTCGCTGGCGTTGCTGATGTCGCTGTTCGTGTCGTTGACGTTCATCCCGTTCGGCCTCGGTTTCATACAGGCGCGGCCAGCACATCGGCAGAACGCGGGCGGACGCGCCGTCGAGCGACTGCAGCGGCTCAACGCGCGCCTACTCGATCTGACCCTGCGCTTTCCACGGTGGAGTGTCGGCGCCTGCGCGCTGGTGCTGCTCGCTGGCGTTGCCGGTTTGGCGCTCGTACCGGTCAATTTTCTTCCGCTGCCCAATGAAGGCGTTCTGCTCGAAAGCTTCACCCTGCCGCCTGGCAGCGCGTTAACGGATGCCGAGGCAGCTGTCGCCGGCATTACGCAACGGCTGACGGCTGACCCGGCGGTGGCGCACGTCTTCGCGCGCATCGGTTCGCCAGCGAACACAGCGTATACCGAGCCGGCGTATGCCGGTGAAATCCAGATCAGTTTGAAGCCCAACGTCAATGCCAATAGCCTCGATCGCATCGGCGCGCGCGTGCTGCGCGAAAGCCGCGCGACCGGCCTACAGATGGCGCTCGACACGCCGACGATCGAGCGCGTCGGCGAGAGCCTATCGGGGCTACCGCAGCCGTTCGTCATTCATGTGTTTGGCAGTAGCGTTGCAAAACTGCGCGCGTTATCGCAAGAAATCACCGCGCGACTGCGTCGAGTTCCGGCACTCACTGACATCTTCAACAACGACGCTTATCCGGTGACCGAGCTTCGGATCGAGCCGAAGCCGGCGGCGCTCGCCGCTTACGGATTGACGCCGGCACAGCTCTACGCGCAGTTGCGTCCGCTGCTTGCCGGCGAAGTTGTCGCAACGGTACCGCAAAGCAGTTACCCACTCGATCTCTATGTGCGACTGGCTGACGCACCCGGTCAATCGCTTGAGGCGCTGCGCCGCCTACCCATCCGCACGGGCGATTGGACACCACTTGGCCAACTTGCGACCCTCGATCTCGCTGCCACGCCCGATCAGCTGCGCCACATCGACGGTGCGCGTGCCCTCGACATCTTGGCGACGCCGACCGGCGCGCCGGGCTCGGCGATCTCCGCGGCGCAGCAGGCGCTTGCCGGTTTGCATCTCCCGGCAGGCTATCACGTTGCCTTCGGCGGCCTTTATCCTGAGCTAGAGACGGCGGCACTGCGGCTCGGCATCGCCGCCATCGCCGCGTTTATCCTGATGGCCGGTATTCTGGCGCTGCAATTCGAAGGTTGGCTCGTCCCCGGGGTGCTGCTGCTGCAAATCCCGCTCGCTTTCGCCGGCGGCGCATTGGCGCTCGATTTGAGCGGCGTCGGTCTCAATGCATCAGGCCTTGTCGCCTTCGTCACGCTCATCGGCCTGAGTCTGCGGCAGGGCATTGTGTTGCTGCACTACGCGCGCCACCGCGAGGCTGACGGCTGGACACCGGAGGAGGCCCTGCGCGAAGCCGTGAAAGTCCGCTTTCGCCCCATTCTTCTGACCACGCTGACGGCCGTGCTCGGCATGCTGCCGACGGCGCTCGGCTGGGGACAGGGTGCCGCGCCTGAGCAGGGTCTGGCGATGGTGATACTCGGTGGCATCCTGTGGAGCGCGCTGCTCAGCACCAATCTGCTCCCGGCCCTGTACCTGCACGGCCGACGCAAGCAACTCGTACGGAGCTAGGCGGGAGATGACGTTGTGATCGTGCGAATTGGTAAGTAGTTTCAACTGCGGTGAACGGGGGTTGAGTGGTGAGCTGCGTCCGAGGTTTCCGTAGTTTCCAATCGTTGCGCGTGACTTCCGCGACTGTTCTCGCGGCCGCGGACCGCCGTGAGGCGCGCGATTTCATCCGCCGCTTCAAGCGTCGCGCGCGAATTGTGATACTCGCTTTTGTCGGTGCCATTGCTCTCGCGGCGTTGGCGGGTTGTGCGACCTACCGCAAGCTGCCCCTCGCTGTTGGCTCGGATTTAAAGGCAAACGTGGCCGCTCTTCATACGGCGGTACCAGTTGGCCCTGCTATCCGGCACATCGATCTGGCGCGACCTCTCACAATCGACCAGATCGGTATATTGGCTATTCTCAACGACCCCGATCTGAAATCAGAGCGCGGCACGATCGATGTCGCGCGTGCGGGGGTAGTACAAGCAACCGTTATCCCAAATCCTGTAGCGAATTTCAGCTATGGAGCGCTGATCAGCGGTGACGCCACGACTTCGTCACTTGCCGCCGGGCTATCACAGGCATTGGCCGCCATCATCACTCGGCATGCTCGCTACAAGGCGGCCGAGCTTCATCTGCATCAGGTCAACGCCGACCAGCTTTGGCGCGAATGGCAGGTCGCAGAGAAGGCGAGGCAACTTGCAGCGGATATCTACTCGGTCGACCGATCTATTGCACTGACGCGGCAAGAGATAGCGCTGCTGTCCCAAGAAGTCGCACAGGTGAGGAAGGCAATCTCGGCCGGTAATCTGACGCTCGCTGCCGAAGCCCCACTGGCAGCCGCACAGGCGGTCGCCGAGAACTCCCTTGTCACGTTGAAGCTCAACCGGCTCAAGCATTGGCAGATGCTGGATGGGTTGCTCGGGCTTGATCCGAAGGTACGCTTCCGGATTGCCCGTCCGGTATTCGATCCTGTGCCCAGGCATATCGAACCACTGCTTGCAGACTTGCCCGACAGGCGTCCCGATTTGGCGGCCCTACGGCTCGGCTATGATTCTGCAGACGAAGAAGTCCGGGCCGCTATTTTGGGACAGTTTCCAGCTTTAACGGTGGGAGGCTCGTACCACAAAGATACCGGCGACGTGATAACCGCGGGGCCGACATTCAATCTGGCGCTGCCGGTGTTCGACCGTAACCAAGCCCGGGTGGGCAGAACGACCGCGACACGTCTCCTGCTGCGTGCGCAATACGAGGCGAGGCTTGACCGGGCCACTGCCGATGTCCGCGCGCTGGTTGCCCAAATTGGGCAACTATCGATGGATTTGATCGCAGCTCGCAGGGCTGCTGCGGCGGCGCAAACACTGGCGAAGACGGCACGGCAAGCCTATTCCCAGAACCGTCTCGACGAGCGATCTGTAACAGATTACGAAACGACGGTGTTAAAACGGAAGTTAGAGGTCATCTCGATCGAGCGGCAAATCGGCGAGAATAAGATATTCCTGGCTGTCGAGCTTGGCATGGGGCTGCCGAAAGCGCGAATAGCGCTGAGCACCTCGCGCCTCGGGTTTCGCGGCTTACTGAACGGCAATATTGGAACTCAGCTATAGCTTCGGTGGCGCTCACGCGTTGAAGCCCCCGCACCGCGGCACCAGGATGTCTTCGCGTCCCTCCGGCGGCGGCGGGACGTGGGCCCTCAGCGCGTTAAATGCGATATAAGAGGTAGAGATCCCCGGGGATACTGTCAAAATCGCTACTTTCCTAATTGGTATTGATACATCGCGCGGACAATTCACCGGAATGCAAACGGTCTGCTACATGAGCGCAGAGGTAAAATAGTCAAATGAGCACTCTTGCTGGCTTTTTTCGTACCGAGCGCATGCCGAAGGATGCATTTCTTTTGTGCTTCTCGGCGTTCTTCGCTGACCTCGGCTACCAGGGGGTCGCCGCGCTCTTCCCACTTCATATCGTCTTCTCGCTCCACGAGCCCGTCTACTGGTATGGCATTATCACCGGCATTGCCTTCGGTGCAGGCTCGTTCTTTGCATATGTTGGCGGCTTGGCGGGAGATCGCTTCGATAAGAAATACGTCGCAATTGCAGGCAACATGTTCATTCCGCTTATGGCCTTCTCTGGCCTTGCAAGTTCGCTACGGCTCTCGGCCTTGTTCTTCATTCTCGGCTGGTGGGCGCGCTACTTTCGAACCCCGGCGAGGCGGGCTCTCCTCGTGCACGTGACGCCGAAAGACATGCGCAGCTACGCCTTCGGCGTCCTGCACGCCCTCGACATCGGTGGCGGTATGCTTTCGGCGCTACTCGCACTCCTCTTGCTTGCGCTTCACGTTTCCATCGGCATCATTATTCTATACGCGGCTTTGCCACTCATCGTCTCTACCGTCCTGCTCCTCTTCGTAAAGCGCTCAACGCTGTACCAGGAAGAATCCCCGCTGCAAGAGCGCCCCGTCGAGAGCGACGCATCCGACAAAGCCGATCGCACGCTATTCATATTCCTCCTCGTCTCAGCGACGCTCTATGGCTTTAGCTTCTACAATCTCGGCTTTCCGATCCTCACCGCGACCAACGGCGGTGCTACCACGTCGGGGTACGAGCTCGGGGTGTTTGCGTTCGTTATCTACCTCGGGATCTCCGCGATCAGCGGGTATACGCTTGGCGCGATGAAGCTCTCGCCGCTTCGCTCCTTATGGCTCCTCGGGTACCTGCCCTCGGCGCTCGGCTCCGGTCTCATCGCTCTCAGCGTCCTGATGCGCCTCAACGAGCTTGCGTTCTACCTCTTCGTCGCCGTTTTGGGGCTTGGCATGGGTGCTGTGGAGACCTTGGAACGCACGTTAATCTCATCGCTCGTCAAGTCATCCACACTCTCCCGCGGAATGGGATTCCTCTCCGTATCGAGAAGTGTCGGGCAGCTAATTTCGAACGTTGTCATGGGGATTCTCTTTTCCGTCAGCGGCTCAGCACCTTATGTGTACGCTTTCGCGTCTGCCCTGCTTGCAACGGGTGTACTCGGGGCGGCTGACGCCCGCTACCCAACGCAGCCGAGACGAGGTGCTTCTTAGAGTCCCCGTCTCTCCAGGAAATGCGGATTACCGGATTGGCGGATAAAAATACCTCAGTAGAATTCCGAGATGGCGCACGGAACGATTTGGCCCGAGAAGAACATACACCTCGTCTTCGAGGTGAGCTTGTGGCTCAAGGGAGTATTCGCACTGCTCGAAATTGTTGCGGGCATCGCCGGATACTTTGTTCCGCAGCATCTGTTGTTGAGGTTGGTGCAGTGGGTAACGAGAGACGAGTTTGCCGAAGATCCGCACGACCTTGTCGCCAACTATCTACTGCACTCGGTTCAGAACCTTTCCATCGGGGCGCAGGATTTCGCGGCCATTTATCTGCTCGCCCATGGCGTCATCAAGCTCTGGCTCATTATCGGACTGTTGCGGAAGCGGCTTTGGTACTACCCGACCGCCATGATCGTGTTCGGACTTTTCATCGCCTACCAGCTGTACCGCTTCACCTTTACGCACTCAGTGTGGCTGATATTGATAACAGCGTTGGATGTCGTGGTTATTGCCCTGACATGGCACGAATGGCGCTATCTACGCCGGGTCTTTGCTGGTGCTGCGTGCCAAGCGCTGCCACCTTCGCAGGCGTCTCATTGAGCTTCATAATCTGCAGAGCTTCGTGCCCTCAACGCAGCTGCGCCTGCCGCCGTATTTGTCGCGCATAAAGATGTGTGCATCCACGCCGCGCCTACGCGCCAGCAACGCATGCGTCACCGCTGCTTGAAGGACGACGTCAGGAAGGTATGGGCCGAGATGAGATTTGTCAGGCGTCTCCATAAACCAGCCGTCGTTTACTTTTTGAATAGCGTACGCAACTCTTAGATCAGCTTGGCTCATAGCAGCCGTCCCAAACTATCACTCTCCTACGATCTCCTCGACGAAATTCACAATGCTGCGTCGGAGCTTCGCGTTCTTGATATTCATGAAGGCGCGCGCGAGGGTAAGGCCACCTGCTGTGCCGAGGAATTCCGAGACATAGGCGGACGATGGCGCATTGCCGCCGATCCTTGGCTGCCCGGGCGCCCCCTCAAAAAAGAATGATACCGGTACTTGCAGGATATCGGCGACCTCTTGCAACCGGCTCGAACCCATACGGTTGACGCCCTTCTCATACTTCTGCACCTGCTGGAATGTCAGACCGAGGGCTTGCGCCAACTCCTGTTGGCTCATGTCGAGCATCAGGCGGCGCATACGCGCCCGTTGGCCCACATACTTGTCGACTGGATCGGGTTGCTTCTTGGTCATTGTATTTTCCGGAGCGGGCTAAACTAGGTGCCGAGCATGCAATGGATTGGTTGGACTTGCAACCTTTCCTTGTGCTGCCTCGGAGAGCGCCGTGGTCGCATTGATGGTCTCGGCATGTGCATGACGGTCAGCAATGGGGCAAATATCGGTCATTAGCTTCTTCGTCTCCGCGGTCTTGAGCGGCTAGTCTTTTACCCGAACCCCCAAAGCTCCCGGATGCCGC
>JAKAFQ010000167.1 GCA_021817875.1 Pseudomonadota bacterium | reverse complement strand
GTCTTGGTCTGCACAGGATCGGGTCGGACTCGATCCACTTTTTTCGGGGGGGGGGCCTTTCACATGCGGAAATTGTGCTTCGCGTCCGCCGCACTGATGGTGGGCATGATGGGCTGTGGCCTGTGCTCTGCGGCCGCCCGAGCCGCGACGGCCGCGACGGCGAGCTCGCGCCGCGAGGTGCGGTTCGACATCGCGCCGCAATCGCTTGCGACCGCGCTCATTGAGTTTTCCCGCCAGGCCCACGTGCAGATCGCCGCCCCGGCTGCGTTGCTCGATCATCTGGCCACCCGCGGCGTACGGGGTCGCATGCCGGTCGATGCGGCACTGCGGCGGCTGCTGTCCGGGACGCATCTGGGCTTTCATCCGGTCGGCGCCAACACGCTCGGAATCGATCGCATCGGGGTCCGCGGTGCACGGCGCACGCGCTCGAGCGGCGCCGCCGTGCCGCCGGGGGCAGCGGCTGCGCAGAGCGATGCGGCGGCAGTGGCCAGTGCCGGTATGGGACCGGCCGGCCCCGCGGAGCTCACCGAAGTCATCGTGACCGCCACCAAGCGGCCCGAGCGCGCCGGAGATGTTGCGGCTGCATTGACGGTGTTCAACAGCGACACGCTGCTCAACGAGGGCTACACGAGCTTCAAGGATTTCGCCGGTCTGACGCCGGGCATGCAGGTGATGGGGTCGTTTGGCTCCGGTGAACCGGTGATCCGCGGCATCACCTCGGGGGCCGACACCGGGGCATTGGTCGGCATCGTCGTCGACGGCGCGCCGATCGGCGCCAGTTCCTCGCTGACCTCGAGTGGCGCGCTCGATGCGCTCGATCTCGATCCGATCGACTTCTCGAACGTGCAGATCCTCAAGGGGCCGCAGGGCACGCTCTATGGGGCGAACACGCTCGCCGGCATCATCTCCTACACGCTGCGCAGGCCCAATCTGCAGCGCGCCAGCGCGGTCCTGCGCGGTGGGCGCAGCGCTACCGAAGACGGCGAGCCGAGCTACACCGTGCGTGGCGCGGCCAGCCTGCCGATCGTCACCGGCAAGCTCGCCGTCCGTGTCTCCGCCTACCGCGACCTCGACGGTGGCTACATCGACAACGCGACGCGCGGCATCGCCAACCAGAACCAAGCCTCTCATTGGGGCGGCATGCTCTCGGCGCTCTACCGGCCGACCGAGGCGCTCAGCATCATGCTGACCGGCTTCTTCCAGAACTTCAATGCCGTGCCGGACAAGGTGATCTACGACCCCAAGACGCATCAGCCCGTGGCCGGAGGGCTGGCATACGATGCGTACGTCTATCCGACCTCGAACAAGCAGATCCGCGTCGGCCTGGCGAACGTCCACTACCGGATGTCCGCCGCGACCCTGACGTCCGTGACTTCCTATCAGCGCATTCAGACAGCCGATGTGCTGAACGGGACCGGCGGTGGGCTCGCCACCGTGCTCGGTCTGCTGCCGGCCTTCGGCGGGCAGCCGTTCCCGCCTCCTGGGGCCCTGGCCATGGGCACCGGCGGCAGCGTGCGAAAATTCACCCAGGAGCTGCGGCTGAACTCCAACGGCCCGGGTCCGTGGCGCTGGCTGGTGGGTGGGTATTACTCCGATGAGCGCGACGCCGACCAGGAGCCCATGGTCGGGCGGACCGCCTCCGGTGCCGTTCTCGCGGATCTGAATCCAGCCATTTACTTCGATATCCTCGCCCACTACCGCGAATACTCCGGCTTCGGCGATCTGACCTACGAAATCACGCGGGCCTTCTCGCTGACCGGCGGGATCCGGCTCGGGCACATCCGGCAGGCGTATGCACAGACCTTCGGCGGCAGCGATGCGGCAGCCTACAACTTCGTGCTGACCGCCCTCGGCGGCGCCGCGACGCCCTACAGCATTCCGCTCACCCGCTCGAGCCAGAACATCACCAACTACCTGGTGACTGCGCGCTACCATTTCACGCCGCGCACCATGATCTACGCCCGCTTCGCCACCGGGTTCCGCCCGGGCGGCCCGAATGCCCGGGTCAACGGTTTGCCGCCGGCCTTTCAGCCGGACACGACCAAGGATTATGAACTCGGCCTGAAGTCCGGTTTCTGGAGCGGCAAAGGGGCGCTCGACCTGACCACCTATTACATGAAGTGGGACGGCATCCTGGTGCCGATCTCCGCGCACAGCGTCTCCGGGCTCGGCAACGGCGGCAATGCCGAGTCCTACGGCGTGGAGGCCGATCTGATGCTCGAGCCGGTTCGCGCGCTGACCTTCAACCTGACGCTGGCCGAAGCCCACGCGCAGATCACCCAGGCCGACGCGGCGGCGGCCGGCGCGCTGGCTGCGGGGGATCCTTTGCCGTATGACCCGCGCTGGAGCGGCTCGCTGTCCGCGGACTACCGGGTGCATGCCTGGGGCCGCTGGCAGGCCGACTTCGGCGCCACCGCGAAATATGACGGCTCACGGCATTCCGGATTTACCTCGAGCGTGCAGATTCCCGATTACGTCCTGCCGTCCTACACGCTCCTCGATCTGCGCGCAGGGCTGAACGATGGCCACACGGATGTCATGCTTTACGTCGATAACGTGACCAATGACCGGGCGGAACTCGCAGCGACCACGGCGTTCGGGCCCACTGAAATCACCATTCAGCGACCCCGAACGATCGGCGCACTCGTCACGCTGCACTTCTGAGCGGCGAGCACATGAGGCCTGTGGAGGATCTCGGGAGGTGCCCGCACCCTGGCGGGGGTGGACGGGCGCCGGCATCCTCGTGGCAGTCGCGATTGTCTCGGTCATGGACCAGGATGGCTCAGGGCCGTTGGTCGACCGGATGACATGGGCGCGGCACCTGCCTGACGTGCAGGTGGGGCTCGCCGATCTGACCGCGGTCGCCGCGCTGTGCTTCGCCCGGTGTATGCGCTCCGGCCGAGCGGCACGCCTGCGGCCGCCACAACCAGGATTCCCTCGGGAGTAACCGATGAACGAGCATACGCATCCGGCCGTCTGCGATCCGAAGGCACTGGATTCAATCTTCGCACCGTACGATCAGTGCCGGCTGCCCGGCGTCGCCGTTGCCGTTGCCATCGACGGTCGGCCGGTCTATCGGGGCGGCTTCGGGCTGGCCAACATGGAACTGCCCGTGCTGCTCACGCCGGCGACGCGCATGCGTATCGGCTCTACCACGAAACACTTCGCCGCGCTCGCGTTCCTGCTTCTTTGCGAAGACGGGCGCGCCAGCCTCGAGGCGCAGGTCGGAGAGTACGTTCCGCGGCTGCATCCCGTGAATGGCGCCGTGACGATGCGCGCGCTGATGGGCCACACCAGCGGCCTGCGCGATGTTTTCCAGGTGTCGATGTTCATGCACGGCATCGGGCGCACGATCAGCGATGCGCAGCTGCTGGAATGCTACCGGCAGATCGACGATCGGGAATTTTCCGCCGGGGCCGGCTGGAGCTACAACAACGGAGGCTATCTTCTGCTGACGGCGGCGATAGAGCGCATTACCGGACAGCGGCTCGAGGACGTGCTCGAGCAGCGGATCTTCGCGCCAGCCGGCATGTACGACACCCGGCTGCGCCGCTGGGACAGCGACTTCCTGCCCAACAGCGCCGCGCTGCACATGCTCGATCCGCGCCACGGATACACCAAGGCAACCATGGGCATGGAGCTCACCGGCGCCGGCGGCGTCGTCTCGACCATGGACGACATGGTGCGCTGGCTGCGTCACATGGACGCTCCGGTGATCGGCTCGCCGGCCACCTGGCGCGCGCTGCGCTCGCCCGGTGCGCTTGCGGACGGCACTCCCACGTCGTACGGGTTCGGACTGGTTGCGCAGCGCTATCGAGGCGTCGCGACGCTCTCGCACGCCGGCGGGGTCTTCGGCGGGAACTCGCAGATGATCAAGGTGCCCGCGGCAGGCCTGGATATTTCCATCGCGACGAACCGCGCAGATGCCAATGCGATCGATCTGGCCTTTCAGGTCATCGATGCCTGTGTGCCCGGACTGGACGCGGCGGCCGACGGCGCCATCGATCCGAGCCTCTGCGGCGTCTACCGCTCGCGGAGTTCCGGGCGAATCCTGGAACTGATGGCGCTCGACGGGCGCGCCTGCCTTCGGGTCGACGGCGGCATGCCGATGAGTCTGAGCGCTGCGGGACCGGGTGCCTGGCGGCTCTCGCCGATGTTCTCGTTCCTCGGCCAGTCGGTCCGGACCGAGGGCCGCGGCCTCGTGTTCCGCGAGTTCGGCGCCGAGGATGTGCTCGAGCGACTGGTGCCGGCGACCGCCGCAGCGATCGCCCCGTACCGGGGGCGCTACCGCTGCGACGGACTGGCGGTGACCGCGCAGGTCCTGGAGGAGGGCGGGGAGGCGCGCTTGATCACCGAGGGCCGCTTCGGCGACGCCCGGTACGCGCTGAGGCCGCTCAGTGCCGAGGTCTGGCAGGCCCAGGCGCTCGATCCGCTTTCCCCGATGGGTGGTGTGCTGACGTTCGCAGCGTACGCCGAGGGCTTTACGCTCAGTGCCGATCGCATGCGCAACGTGCGTTTCCTGCGGGCGGCATAGCCGTCGTGCCCCCACGACACGAACGGAATGGGTCTCGCAGCTGCGTCAGCCGGGACGGGCCGGCTCGATGGGTCCGCCAATTCAGCGCAGTGGTGGGTCGATGAGGTATCCATGTTGAACATCAGCGTCCTCCCTGAGCGCTGGCCCATGAAAGAGCCGGTGCGCATCTCCGGCTACGTGTTCACGCATTTCGACGTCCTGGTGGTCGAAATCGAGCACCACGGCATCCTCGGGCGTGGAGAGGCAAGCGGAGTGTACTACCACGAGGAGCATCCGCAGCGGATGGCCGAGCAGATCGAGCGGGTTCGCGCGCGGCTCGAGTCCGGCATTTCGCGCACCGCGCTGCGCGAGGTGCTGCCTGCGGGTGGGGCACGGGCGGCGCTCGATGCGGCGCTGTGGGATCTCGAGGCCAAGTGCTCGGGCGTCTCGGTGTACGAGCGCGCGAACGCCGGCGCTCCGCGCGCGCTGCCAACGACGTACACCCTCGGCGCCGACTCACCGGATCGCATGGCGCAGGCGGCACGGCAGTTCGCGGCGGCGCCGCGGCTGAAACTGAAGCTCACCGGCGAGGACGACCTCGAGCGCGTGCAGGCCGTGCGCGCCGCCCGGCCGGAGGCGTGGATCGGCATTGATGCCAATCAGGGACTGCGGCGCGCATCGCTCGAGGCACTGTTGCCGGACCTCCATGCCCTGGGCGTGCAGTTGATCGAGCAACCGCTGCCGGTGGGGCAGGAGGCGCAATTGCACGGCCTGCGCTCGCCGATTCCACTCGCGGCCGACGAAAGCGTCCAGGCGATGGCCGACCTTTCCCGCGCTCACGGTGTCTTCGACGTCGTCAACATCAAACTCGACAAATGCGGCGGATTGACCGAGGCGCTGCTGATGGTGCGCGAGATCCGCCGACTCGGGATGCGGCCGATGGTCGGATGCATGTCGAGCACGACGCTCGGGATTGCGCCGGCGTGCGTCCTCGGACAGCTGTGTGACCTGGTCGATCTGGACGCGCCGCTGTTTCTTCGGGAGGACCGCGCCCCGGCGGCGGTCTACCGTGATGGCACGGTGTGCTGCCCGCAGGTGTGGGGCTTCCCCGCCGATCACCGGGCCGCGGACTGAGTGCGGGTGCGGTGGGCGCGGCACGTCGGGGCCGAGCGTCGCGGTCCGCAGGTCGTACGAGCGGGGCGCGCCCGGGGTGAACGCTGGGCACGAGGCGCCGGGGTGCTTCGCCGCGCTCTGTCTGCGGGTGCTCGCCCAGCCCGATCCTGCAGCGCTCGCCCGCGTGCTCAGCTATTTTCAGATCCTGAACGTCGTGCCGCAGCGGGTCGTGGCAGAGCTGGACAGCCGCGGCGCGCAGCACATCCGCGTCGAGACCCGGGGCCTCAGCCCTCAGCAGCTCGCGGTGATCGGGGCGAAGCTCGCGGAGCATCCGACCGTGGAGCAGACCGAGTGGAGTCCTCTGGACCCCGGGTGATGCGGGCGCCGGCGCCGAGGCGTTCCGGAGACCGGCGGGTGCTGCCTGGATCGTCCGAGGCTTGCTCCCGTCATTGCATCGTGTGTCGTTACGCGATGTACGGGGACAGGATCAGAAGCTTCCGGCACGACGGTCTCGAACGATTCTTCAGGACGTGCTCCAGGGCTGGCATCCGGCCCGAGCACGCCAAGCGGCTGAATGTGCAGCCTGGCCGCCTGGACGGGGCGACCTGCCCGGAAGATATGAAGATGCCCGGCTGGCGATTTTGCCAAGCGGGGAACTCCGAGGAACCCCGTCTCGCCTCGAAGTCGGTGCCGGCCGGGATCAGGCGACCAGTTTGGCACTCACCAGGCGATTGAGGCTGACCCCCTGCTCGGCCGCCTCAATGGAGAGTGCCCGATGCACTTCGGGGGGGATGCGCACGCGAAACTCGCCGCTGAAGTGTCGCTCCGCGAGCGCGGGCGGAACGGTCTCGCCGCTCGCCTTCATATCCGTGACCACACGCGCCACCACTCGGCGGATTCCCTGCAATGCGGCATTGGGGGTCTTGGCGAGCCAGGAGAGCGAGGGGAATTCGGCGCAGAGCCCGATGTGCTCCTGGTCCTCGGCTGACCAGGTGACCCGGTAGGTGTAGTGATCAGTTCGCATGGCTCTGGTCCTCCAATTTCTGAATCGCCTGCAGGACCTGCCGAACCTGATACGGCTTGGCGCGTCCCTTGGCGTTCTGGATATTGACCCGTGGGTCTCCCGCCCACGGTGTTTTGAAGATGGCATGGCTGGTGCCATGCTGGCGAGGCTTGCCGAAGTACCTCTCGCAGACCTTCAGGAGATCGGTGAACCGGACATTGGCCGGCTCCCGGCGCATCTGCTCGAGGATCTTGTCCACGGAAGCCACGAAGGCATGGTACCACTAGTGGTACCATATCGAAAAGTAGACCCGGTCGCATCGCCGGTGAGCCGGGGACCCGGAGCAGTCGCGGAGCGCAATAGAGAGCCTGCGGGCGCCAGCGACTCATGTCGCCCGTGAGGCGCGCGGGCGCTGAAAGGCCCATCCGGTGTCCGGTGGGGTCGGGGGTCCCGGTAGCGGACAGGCGTGGAGTGCTGATCCGGCGTGCGCGTGAGGCGTGGCGCGAAGGCCGCATGCCGCCACGAGTCCTCGTGCCGGCTCCGGTGTCTCAGCGACTTGCCCGGGTGCTCGATCCGCTGGGGCTGTCGGCGCAGTCGGTCCTCGCCTGAACATCCGGCCCGTGGATCCCTGCGCTATCGCCGCGTGGCCGGATCCGGTGGACCCGATGGCCCGCCCACCGGGGCGATGTTGCCCAGCAACTGCCCGAGGTTCAGGGAATTCTCCACGGCATCCGCCAGGCGCTCGAGCGCGTGCTCGCGTCGCTCGCGATGATCGAGCGGCAGGGGCGCGGCGAGCCCGGCCCAGGCCAGCAGTGCGCAGCACGCGTCCGGCTCTTCGAACAACCCATGCACGTACGTGCCCAGCACCTGTCCGTCCGGTGATATGGCCCCGTCCACTCGCCCGTCCTCGAGCTCGATCAGGGGGCGGGTGAGCGCCGCGCCGCTGCTGCGGCCCATGTGGATCTCGTAGCCGCGGACCGAGGCGGACGTGAGCGTCAGACGGCCGCTGACGTTGCGCAGCTGCTTGTCTCTTTCCAGCGTCGTGTGCAGCTCGAGCCAGCCGAAGCCCTGACGGGTCCCGGGCGGTCCCTCGACTCCCTGCGGATCGGCGATCGTTTTGCCGAGCATCTGCAAGCCGCCACAGATGCCGATCAGCCGCCCGCCGTAGCGCAGGTGTCGCGCCAGGCGCTCGCCCCAGCCGCGCTCGCGCAGCCAGGCAAGATCGGCGCACACGGACTTCGAGCCGGGCAGGAGGATGAGATCGGCGCCCGGTACGTCGTGCGGGTCCACGGTGTAGCGGAAGTCGATCTGCGGGTGCTGGCGCAACGGATCGAAATCGGTGTGATTGGAGATTCGCGGCGTGACCGGTACGACCACGCGCAGCCGCGCCGCCTGCATTGCGTGCGAGTCCGCCTCGCGGCGGATGCCGTCCTCGGCGTCGAGGTGCAGGTTCTCGAGGTACGGCAGCACGCCGAATACCGGCTTGCCGCTGTGCCTCTCGAGCCACTCGAGCCCGGGATCGAGCAGCGCCTGATCGCCGCGGAAGCGATTGATCACGAAG
>JAKAFQ010000166.1 GCA_021817875.1 Pseudomonadota bacterium | reverse complement strand
CGAAGACGGGGGCGTGTGGAGCGATGTCATGAGTGGGCTACAGAGGGGGGGCTGCAATTCACAAGGCGAAGACCAAGACAGCTCGGCTCCACCGGGGGGCGGGTCCGCTGGGCGTGTGCAGGCCGGGCCGGCCGGCGCACCCGCCGGCCCGCTGCGCGGACCGACTTCCATGCGGGGAACGAACCGGCCCGAATCAATTGCACAAACCGAACTTAGGAGAACCAAACCGTGTATACCCTAACTGACCGCACGCCACGGCAGGCGCACCGGCGGCACTGGCGATGGCTGCTCACCGGCGCCGCCGTGCTGCTCGCCGCCGGCCTGTGTCTCCGCCCGAGTCCTGCGCAGGCGCAATCGTCCGATTCCGAGATCATGGGGATGAGCGCCAATCCGGATCTCTGGCCGGCCATGGGCCAGAACTTCGGGCTCGACCGGCACAGCGACCTGTCACAGATCAACACCCACAACGTCAGCCACCTGGGCATGGCCTGGGCGCAGTCGCTCGGGACCCTGCGCGGCCAGGAGGGTCAGCCGATCGTGGTCGACGTCGGCGGCACGCCGATGATGTTCTTCGTCAGCGGCTGGCCAAACATCGTGCAGGCGTTGAATCTGTCCGACCCCGACCATCCCGTGGAGGTCTGGAGCTACGTGAAGAAGACCGGCCGGGATCTGTCGGCCGTGCCGCGCGCCTGCTGCGATACGGTCAATCGCGGTCTGAACTACGCCGATGGCAAGGTGCTGTTCAACACGCTGGACGGGTACCTGATCGCCCTCGACGCGAGGACCGGAAGGGTGGACTGGGAGGTGAAGCGGGCCTATCCGGCCAAGGGTCAGACCGTCACCGGGGCGCCGCTGATCGCCGACGGCAAGGTGATCGATGGGTTCGGCGGTGACGAGTTCGGGGCGCGCGGCGCGGTCGAAGCCTACGATCTCAATACCGGCAAGCTGCTCTGGAAGTACTACGACAACGGCACCGACCAGCAGGTCGGCTTCACGCCCGAGACCAACAAGTGGAATCCGCAGTACGGCACCTACGGTCACAACCTCGGGCTCACCTATCCCGGCGACGAATGGAAGCGCGGCGGCGGCGCGGCCTGGGCCTGGTACAGCTACGACCCGCAGCTGAAGCTGGTGTACTACGGGTCGGGCAACCCCGGGCTGTGGAGTCCCTCGTACCGTTGCGGCGTCCACCCGGCGACGCAGGCCGGCTGCAACGACGGCAAGTGGGACAACAAGTGGTCGATGACCATGTTCGCGAGGAACGTCGAGACCGGCAAGGTGGTCTGGGCGATGCAGATGACGCCGTTCGATCAGTGGGACTATGACGGCGTCAACGAGCCGATCCTGGTCAACATGAAGATAGACGGCAGGATGCAGCGGACGCTGGTGCAGTTCGACCGCAACGGCTTCGCCTACGTGTGGAACCGCCGCACCGGCACGCTGCTGGCGGCGCACAAGTTCGTGTACGTGAACTGGGCGGAGAAGGTGAATCTGCATACCGGCCGTCCGGTGAAGGTGTACGAGCACTCGCCGCTGTGGGTCAACAAGATGGCGCAGGCCTGCCCGTCGGCGATGGGCGGCAAGGACCAGCAGCCGGCCTCGGTCAATCCGGCGGATCCGGAAGTGTTCTTCGTGCCGACCAACAACTGGTGCATGCAGGACACCCCGCAGCCGCGTACCGACACCCAGCAGGGCCTGGTCTACGTGTTTGCCAACGTCTACATGTACGAGCACAAGCCGGGGATCTCCGGCCGCCTGAAGGCCTACAATGTGGTCACCGGCAAGACGCTGTGGAACATCCCGGACAAGTATCCGAACTGGAGCGGCACGCTGAACACCAACGGCAACCTGGTGTTCTACGGCGATCTCGGCGGCAACTTCCGGGCGGTGGACGCCAAGACCGGCAAGATCCTCTGGGAGCGCAAGCTCGGCTCGGGCATCATCGGCAATCCGATCACCTGGGAGGTCGATGGGCATCAGTACGTGTCGGTGTTCGCCGGAATCGGCGGCTGGATCGGGCTGCCCGTGACGGCGGGCCTCGACCTCAACGACAAGTACGGAGCGATCGGCGCCACGGCGATGGCCAAGGCAACGCAGTTGAACAAGATTCCTCAGGGCGGGACGTTGTACACCTTCCGCCTGTACAACTGAGGATCTGCTAGACTGAGAGACGGCGCCCCGCGGCAGCAGCCGCTGCTGCGGGGCGCTACGTCCCGGACCTTGCGGCAGCGAACCGGAAGCGCGCGGGAACCGGATGATCGGCTTCGACAGGATGGGCGATGTCTGCAATGTCCCGACCCGGCCGTTGCGTGCTGGCGGCGGCCGCCGTGTTGCTGATGGTTGTTCCAATCCGCCGCGTGTTGGCCGACACCGCGGCCAACTCCGCCGCGACCAATCTGCAGGGACCCTGGGTCGGCAAGCACTTCGACCAGCTCGATCGGGCGGAAAAGGACGCGGCCAAGCAGGCGGCGCTCACCACCCACTTCCGCGTGCTGCGGGTGTGCGCGGACCCGGCCAACATGCCGCTGTCCGATCGCAGGCGGCAGGGCTACCAGAACCGGATTCTGGCGGTGCTCGCCCGGGCGATGCACGCGCGAATCCGCTACTACTGGCGCGCCGACACCCGGGCCATCGTCGCGCAGGCGTTCGGACCGGCCGACGAATGCGACCTGCTGATGGACATGCCGGTGCACGCCGCGGGCATCCTGTCGACGATCCCGATCTATCGCACCACCTACGTGCTGGTGTGGCGGACCGCCGAGCACCTCGACATCAGCAGTCTCAGCGATCCGCGCCTGAAGACGCTGCGCCTCGGGGTGTTCCAGGTTTCCGCGCTGCGCCAGGCGCTCGCCGATCATGGCGTGTTCTCCAACGTCAAGGTCTGGCAGGTGCCGAGCGACACGGCCTGGAACCCGGCGCACGAGCCCTGGCGGCAGGTCCAGGAGGTGGCCGACGGCAAGCTCGATGTGGTCGGGGCCTGGGGGCCGATGGCCGGCTGGCTGAAGACCATGAAGGGCGAGCCGCTCACCCTGCAGCCGACCAACCTGATGGACGACTCGGTGCCGATGGAATTCAGCCTCGGGATAGGCCTGCGGCCGAGAGACGTGGTGCTGCGCTACGCGCTCGACGACGCCCTCAAGGCGCATCGGGCGCAGATCGAGCACATTCTGCGGCAATACGGCGTGCCGCTGGTGCAGTGCGCCGACTGCCTGGTGGCGGGCGATCTGCCGGCGCACGGCAGCTACATGGTGCACGTGTCCCGGATCGAGGCGGGCAGCCTGCCCACCCGCTGGACGGTCTCGCGCGCGCGGCTCGATCGGTGGCTGGCGCAGGGCGCGAGCGTCAACAAGGAGTTTTATGACGCCGTGCTCGCCAATGACGTCGCCCGGGCCGCCTATCTGATCGGCAAGGGCGCCGACGTCAACCACCTGAGCAATCTCGGCAACTCGCCGCTGATGACGGCCGCCCGCGCCGGCTGCCTGCCGATGCTGCGGCTGCTGCTCGAGCACGGCGCAAAGGTCAATCTGCCCGACAGCGGAGGCGCGACGCCGCTCGAGGGAGCGGTGGTGCGCAATCAGGCCGCGGCCGTCAGATTGCTGCTGGCGCACGGCGCGAGCCTCGAGCAGGGGGCGCCGCGCGGCTCGACGCTGCTGTCGCTCGCGCTGCAGGGGGAGCATTTCGATGCCGCATATGCCCTGATCAAGGCCGGAGCGGCCGTGAACGCGCCGGCCAGCCGCTATCGCCTGACGCCGCTGATGATCGTGGCGAGTTTCCGCCCGCCGGCGCCTGACAGCCGGATCCGGCTGACGGAGGATCACGGCCCGATGAGCGTCGCGCGCGCCTTGCTCGCCCGCAAGGCGGATGTCAACGCGAGGGATGCCCAGGGCGTGACCGCGCTGATGATCGCGGCGGCGCACGACAACTCGCCGATGATCGGTCTGTTGATCCAGTCCGGCGCCGATGCGCGTCTGAAGTCGGCGGCCGGCCAGACGGCGCGTGATATCGCGGTCCAGGACGACAATCTCGGCGCGGTACGAACTCTTGCGCTGCTTGCGGGTCCATAGCAGGCGGCGGCCCGAATACCTGAACGAGCGGAGGAACCGATGATGAAGCGTTTGGCAGGCGTGGTTGCCGTTACCTTGGCATTGATCGGAGCGGGGTGCTGGCTCGCCGCGCCTTCGCTCGCAGGGGGCGCGCAGACGACCCCGGCCGCGAAGATATCCTTTGCGAAAGGCTCTCCACTGCTGCAGGAGCGGCCGTTGCAGGTGGTCGCGATCGCTCCGAAGGGATCGCTGCACAACCCGTACGACGGCAGCGCGAAGATGGCCAAGGAGGGCCACGAGATGTTCATGGGCTACGGCTGCAGCGGCTGTCACGGCGGCGGCGGCGGCGGCGGCATGTGCCCGCCGCTCATCAACGGTGTGTGGATCTACGGCGGCAGCGACGACACGCTGTTCCGGCTGATCTCGCTCGGCTCGGTGAAGCTGCACCAGGCGGGCTATCACCGCGAGGCGATCGAGAACGTCGTGGGTCCGATGCCCGAGATGGGGGCAGTGATCAAACACGCGAGCGACGTGTGGAAGATCATCACCTGGATCCGCTCGGCCTACCAGGGCCCGCCGGGTCACAAGTACCACTGAGCGGCGCGCAACCGTGCGGCGCGCGTCATGCCTGTTCGCTGTGCTCGCGCTGGCCCTGCTGGGCGGCGCGGGCCCGACGTACGCGGCGGGCGCCGCGCCGGTGCGCTCGTTCACCATCGTCTTCTTCCGCAAACACTATCACTTCAACAAGGAAGTCCTGCCGTCGCTGCTCGAGACGCATCCGGCCAACCTGGGCGTGGCCGGCGCCGAGGAGGCGACCTACGAGCTCAATACCGCCGGGAAGTTCATCGGCTGGCATTTCACGCTCGATGCGGTCACCGTGCCGGACGGCGGCAACCTCGTGGCCGCCGCCGGCAAGCTGCTCGCGCGCGGACCGCGGGTCATCATCGCCGATCTCAAGGCGGATGACCTGCTGACGCTGGCGGATATGCCGGCGGCGGCCAACGCGCTGATCCTCGACATGAGGACGAGTGACGACAGTCTGCGGCAGCAGCAATGCCGGGCGAACGTCTTTCACCTGCTGCCGAGCCAGGCGATGCGCACCGATGCGCTGGCGCAGTATCTGGTGTGGAAGCGCTGGCCGCGCTGGTTCATCATCCAGGGCCCGACCCGGCAGGATGCGGTGTATGCCGCGGACATCCGCCGCTCGGCGGCCCGCTACGGCGCGCGCGTCGTCGCCGAGAAGACCTACGACTACAACCCCGGTTCGCGGCGCAGCGACACCGGCTACCAGCAGATCCAGACGCAGATGCCGCTCGCGACCGAGGTCGACGCCGATTACGACGTGATCTTCGTTGCCGACCAGAGCGATCTGTTCGGCGATTATCTGCCCTACAACACCTATGCGGCGCGGCCGGTGGTCGGGACGCAGGGGCTGGTGGCGAGCGCCTGGACCCCGGCCTACCAGGAATACGCGGCGCTGCAGATGCAGCAGCGGTTCGACCTGTTCGCCCACCGCGGCATGACCGAGCGCGACTACGGCGGCTGGCTGGCAGTGCGCATCATCGGTAACGCCGTCATGCGGGCGGGCCTCACTGCGCCGCTTGCGATGCGCAAGTACCTGCGCTCGAAAGCCTTCCTGGTCGCCGGCTACAAGGGACAGGGACTGACCTTCCGCCGCTGGGACAACCAGCTGCGCCAGCCGGTGCTGCTGTCGACGCCGCTGATGACCGTCTCGATGTCGCCGCAGCATGGATTTCTCCATCCCGGCTACACGACCGACACCCTGGGCTTCGACAAGCCGGAGACCAAATGTCATTTCGGACGCTGACCATGCGCTGCGGGACGCTGTTCGCGGCCGTCGCGCTGCTCTGCGGGTTCGCCGCCGCCGTGCAGGCGAGCGAGCTGTTCGTCACCAACGAAATCGACGATACCGTGACCGTGCTCAACGGCGAGAGCTACCGGAAGATCGCCACGATTCCCACCGATCAGCGGCCGAGGGGCATCGTCGCGACGCCGGATCACCGCTACGTGCTGGTCTGCGACGGAGATTCGAGCAACATCGACGTCATCGATGTCAGGACACTGAAGGTGGTGCGCAGGATCGCGACCGGCCCGGACCCGGAGACGCTGGCGATGTCCCCGTCGGGCGACAAAGTCTACGTGTCCAATGAGAACAATGCCCTGGTCACGGTGATCAATTTCGCCACCGGCAAGTGGATCACGCAGATCCCGGTCGGGATAGAGCCCGAGGGTCTGGCGGTCACCCGCCACGGGCACACCGTGGTGGTGGTGTCGGAAACGACCAGCATGGCGCACTTCATCGACACCCGGACCTGGAAGGTGGTGGCCAACATCCTGGTGGACACGCGGCCGAGGATCGCGCAATTCACCCGCGATCAGCGCTATCTGTGGGTGTCCTCGGAGGTCGGGGGCACGGTCTCGGTGATCGACCCGCGCAGCCACAGGATCCTGCACGTCATTTACTTCCACATCCCGGGTGTGGACCGGGAGTACATCGGCCCGGTCGGGGTGCGGTTCACGCCGGATGACCGGACCGCGTTCGTGGCACTGGGGCGCGCCAATCGGGTGGCGGTCATCAACGCCAGGACCTACAAGGTCGAGAAGTACATCCTGGTCGGTCAGCGGCCCTGGCAGATCGCGTTCAGCCCGCACCACAAGCGGCTGTTCGTCGTCAACGGACTCACCAATGACGTGACGATCATCGATGTGCCGGCGCGCCGGGCGGTGCGCTCGGTTCCCGTCGGGCGCCTGCCGTGGGGCATCGCGGTGATTCCGTAGCCGCCCGGCGGGCGCTCATTCGACCGGTGACGGCGCGGCGGCGCCGATCAGTTCGCGGTGATGGCGCAGGACGTGCTCGCGCAGCCGCTCGATCTCGGCGCCGCAGTGACGGCGGTGGCGCGCCAGATCGACCGGCAGCTCGCCCACCACCTGGCCCGGAGCCGCCGACAGCAGCACCAGTCGATCGGCGAGCACCAGCGCCTCGCGCAGGTCGTGGGTGACGAACAGCACCGTCGTGGGGCGCGCCTGCCACAGCCCGAGCAGCAGCTCGTGGAGCTGCTGCACGGTGTCGTGATCGAGCGATACGAAGGGCTCATCCATCAACAGCAGGTCGGGCGCGATCGCGAAGGCGCGCGCGATGGCGATGCGACGGCTCATGCCTCCGGAGAGCTGCGGCGGATAAAGGTCCTGCGCCCCGGCGAGACCCACCGCCCGCAGCATGTCCGTGACGATGGCATCGGCGCCCTGCGGCGGCAGCACCAGCGCGATGTTCTGCCGGACGGTGCGCCACGGAAGCAGCCGCGGTTCCTGAAAGACGTAGCCGACGCGCGCCGGCTGCCCGTCCGGACGCGCAGCGAGCCGCACCTCGCCGCGGTAATCGTGATCGAGCCCGGCGATGATGTTGAGCAGTGTCGTCTTGCCGCAGCCCGAGGGACCGACCAGGGCCACGAGCTCGCCGGCGGCGAGCTGCAGCGACAGCTCCTGCAGTGCCGGCTGCGGCTTCGCGCCGCGCGCGCCGGGATAGCGCTTCTCGCGGATATGGGCGAGCAGCGCGGGCGTCACTTGCGCCACCGCCCGGCGCGCCGCTCGAGCGGCTGAAAGACCAGCCACTCGATCAGCTGGATGACCGCCACGAAGGCGATGGTATAGGCGAGGATGCCGGTCACGTCGAACTGCTGGAAGTACAGCCCGATCTCGAAGCCGACCCCGTTGCTCAGCCCGAGCAGCTCGACGATGAGCACGATCTTCCACACCAGCGCCAGGCCCGAACGGGCGGCGGCGAACAGGTACGGATAGAGCTGCGGCAGGATCACGTGTCGCAGCGTGCGCCAGCGGCCGACGTGGAAGCTCGCGGCCATGTCGGCATAATCGCGGTCGAGGGCGCGGGCGCCTTCGCGCAGGGTCACCGCGACCGATGGGATCTTGTTGAGCGCGACGGCGCCGATCGCCGCCGCCTCGGTGAGCCCGAACCAGACATAGGCGAGCACGATGATCACGAGCGCCGGCAGGTTGAGCAGCAGCACGAGCCAGCTGTCGAACAGCACGTCCAGGGTCCGCGAGCGGCCCATCACGATGCCGATCACCGTGCCGAGCAGCATCGCCACCATGAAGGCGGCCGCGACCCGCGCCAGAGTGATGCCC
>JAKAFQ010000165.1 GCA_021817875.1 Pseudomonadota bacterium | reverse complement strand
TTCGCCGATCAGCGGCGCGATCGAGACGCGCCGGATGTTGGCGCATCTGCACATGTCTTCGGTGGCCGCGATCGAATCGGTCACGACCATGGGATCGAGCCTGGATTGCCGGATGCGCGCCACCGCGCCGCCCGAGAACACTCCATGCGTGGCATAGGCGCAGACGCTCTTGGCGCCCTTTTCAATCAGTGCCTCGGCGGCGTTGCAGATGGTGCCGCCCGAATCGACGATATCGTCGACCAGGATACATGCTCGGCCCGCAACGTCTCCGATGATGTTCATCACTTCCGATTCGCCGGCCCGCTCGCGCCGCTTGTCCACGATCGCCAGGTCCGCGCCCAGCCGTTTGGCCAAGGCACGGGCGCGCACCACGCCACCGACATCCGGAGAGACGACCATCAGGTTGTCCTGGCCCAGATGGTCCTCGATGTCCCGCACGATCACCGGGGCGGCGAACAGATTGTCGGTCGGGATATCGAAGAACCCCTGAATCTGTCCGGCGTGCAGGTCGACGGTCAGGACCCGGCTGGCACCCGATTCCGTGATCAGATTGGCGAGAAGCTTCGCCGAGATGGGTGTGCGCGGTCCGGCCTTGCGGTCCTGTCTGGCGTAGCCGAAGTAGGGAAGCACCGCGGTGATGCGCCGGGCGCTGGCGCGCTTCAGGGCATCGATCATCAGCAGCAGTTCCATCACATTGTCGTTCGCCGGAAAGGAGGTCGACTGGATCACGAAGATGTCCTCGCCTCGGACATTCTCCTGGATCTCGACAGACACTTCCATGTCCGCGAAGCGCCGCACCTGCGCCTTGATCAAGGGCAAGCCGAGATACTGGGCGATCCTGTCGGCCAGCCCTCGATTGGAATTGCCCGCGAGCAGCTTCATCCCGCGCGTTTCGTTCATATCGGTCATCCGCCTGTTGAAGCGCCTGCCGGGCGGGAGGCTTGCGGGCACGGCTCGTTGATCCGCCCGCCCTGTCCCGAGCATCACGGCACGGCACGCATTTAAGGCGATCCGCGCACTGGCCGGAAACAGAAAAAGCTGTCCCGGTAATCGATTCCTGCTATATGGCAGCCGACGAGGGTGGTGAATGCGCACCGATCCGTTGCGGGAACCCCTTCGGGGCCGGTCGCGCTTGCGCTGACGGCGGGGCCACTGCGCCGGAGACCGCGGGGGGGATGACTGCCGTGAGAGGCGATGAGGCTCGCCCTCGCGGCGAACCCGGTCATGCGACGCGGCACAGCGCCTTCGCGCAGCCGATCAGGCCTGGCCAGTTCGGGACCCGCGTCAGGTATCGGCAGGCGGCAGGCCGTGCAGCCGGCCCATCGGCGTGATCGTGGCGCCCATCGGGAAACTGACCACCTCGGAGAACTGCTGGTCGCGATAACCCATGATCTTACCGTCCGTCCGCCGCTGCTCGACATCGATCAGCACGAGTCCCAGAGTGGGAACGATCTTCTCGCACCAGAGAAACAGGTACAGCCCGTCCGCGATCCGGTAGGTCTGGCAATGATCGACGTCGGCCAGGCCCCGTTCCGCACCGCGGACGCAGTGCCAAAGATAACTATGGTGATTCAGATAGATGTGGTCGTAACTCTCATGCGGACTGTAGACATAGCGGTTGTGCAGACCGATCAGCTCGTCGGAGCGGGCGAACGGCGCGGCGCCGGTTCCGGCACCGATCGTGCCGGTGTGAACCGTGGCGCGGACCGGCGTGAGCGGCTCGCCGGCTTCGAACCGCTCCCGCATGGGACGCAACGCCTCGGAACGACTGGGCAGCCGTCCGGTCACACACAGAGCTCGGCCGCCCCGCAGGTCCAGAACCAGCGAGATCGAGTGAGCGACGGGTTCGGCCGGATGATCCACGAGAAAAATATCCGGCCGGATGGAGGTAATGCGCGCTGCGACCTCGGCGCACGGCGCCGCCCCGCCATGGCGCACGTGACCGCCGGAAAGGAATTGATAATTCACCGGAGCACGACCGACAAGATTCAAGTGCAGTTCGCGGCCGGCAAGGCCGTCCGTGACCGGCAGCGCATGGCTGTCGCGCTGGAACGCCTGGGCCAGGGCGCCGACCTCGATCCATGGACTTTGTGCTGCCATCTTGCTCACCTCGCGCAGTCGAGCAACCGAAAATCGCTGCATCAGAATGCCAAACGGAACGATTCTGATTTTGCAGAATGTGCCAAAGTTTTAGACCAACGTGCCACGTGCCCCAACGGCATTCCGTCAGAGCATCATGAGCGCGATGCCGGCCGGCGCCGATAGATGCGCGGCGCGAAGCCCGTCCACGTCTTGAACGCCCGGCTGAGCGCCGCGGTGTCGGCATAGCCGAGGCTGTGCGCCACTGTCGTGACCGGACGCGCGGGATCGGCCAGCAGGGCTTCCGCTCGGTGTCGGCGGCAAGCCCGGACCAGGGCCCGTATCGACGTTCCATCTGCCTCCAGGCGCCGCTGCAGCGTCCGCGTGGACAGACCGAGGTCCGAAGCGACCGCGGACGCAGTGACGGGCCGGTGGCCCAGACGTCGACGGATCACCCACGTGACGCGGTCCTCCACGCTCTGGGGCAAGCGCTCCGGGCCCTCCAGCATCCGCAGAAGGTGCACGACATGCGGACGCAGCGCCCGGTACACCCCCAGGGTCGGCCTGCCGAGATCGCTGCGGTCGACGAGGATCCGGTTGCTGCCGGCACCGAACGTGACCGGGCAGCGAAATATGCGTTGATACAGCCGCCGAACCATGGACGTCTCGAGGCCGCCAGGAGCCGCGTGCTCGAACTGCACGCCGAGCGGCGCCCATTGGCGACCTACGGCCTCGTGGAACAGCCGGCTGATCAGCGCCAGCGTGAATTCGCTGTCCTGGCGGCGCGGCCGGATCGTCTCATCGCAGATCCGATAGGTGCACTCCCACACATCCTCCCGCGAGACCACCTCGGTCACGGTGCCGCTCTGCCAGGTGCGGGAATAGCGTGCCCACGCACGCACACCGTTACCAAGCGTGTCGGCTGCAAGAATGACGATGCCGAGCGGACCGAACTGCTCGATGTCGATCTCCCGTCCGAGCCGCAGGCCGAGGAACGGATCGCTCGCCAGGTCCGCGGCGTCCTCGAACAGGGCGACGTACCGGCGAAGATCGAACTCCGCATACGGGTCTTCCAGAGATGTCGACGGCGCATGTCTGTCGAGTAATGGCCCCACGGACAGCCGGCGGTTCACCAGACCTGCCACCACGAGCGACGGCACGCCGGAGCGGATGTTTGCGCCGTCCCTGCAGACCGGCACGGTTGGATGTGGCACACGGATGATCACGACGACCCCTTCCACGGGCTGCCAACAGCAGACTCATTGGGACACACATTGCCCGCGACACAGCATTACGCGGCAGTCACCGACATCACACCACCATGACCAGGCGTGCCATGTGAGCCGCTGGGCCATCAAGCCGCCCGCCCACCCGGCAACCGACCGCTGTTGACAATCGTCACCCCATTCCGCTATCTTTCGCAACCAGTCGGTCGACTGGTATTGTAATGCTCCTCGACACATTGACGGTCCGGCGAACATCGTTTCGCTCCGGGCTGTGCCGTCCGAGCTTCACTGCGCCGGCCGGCGCGGCGCGAAGTACCAGGCCGACGCGGCCAGTCACCCGTGTCCGACCTCGCTCCGCGCGTATCGGCCGAAGGAGCGGATCGACAACCGGGCCAGCCGTCCGGCTTCCACCCAGGACTCTTTCGGTGTTCGCTTTGGCCATTGACCGTCGCCGATTCGGTCCGACGACAGGCTCAGTCTCGGATTCGGTCCGGCGACTGGCAGACGGATGCGTCGTGAAGTGCCGGGTCCACAACCAGCGCGACACCATGCCTGCACCGTCAGTGAACTGCGCGCGGCCCTGCGGACCGCGACGGTCGATCGCGCCGCCCGAACCGTTGACAATCGGTATTTCCGCCATTTATAACCCTTGAGATCGGTCGGGAGACGTCATGCCGGACATCGCGCAGAGAAGGACCGGGTTTTTTTTCGACGAGCGCTGCCTGTGGCACAGCGGCGGGATGCATGCGCTGACCATGACGGTCGGCGGTTGGGTTCAGCCACCCTCCGGCTCCGGACACGCCGAGTCTCCGGACAGCAAGCGTCGCATCAAGTCGCTGATGGACGTTTCCGGTCTCAGCGACCGACTCGTCGTTCGCAGCGCCCCGGCAGCCACGGACGAAGACCTGCTGCGTGTACACCCACGCGAGTATCTGCGCCGTTTCAAGGCCGCGAGCGACGCCGGCGGGGGTGATCTCGGCGAGCTTGCACCCTTCGGAAAAGGAGGCTATGACATCGCGCGGCTGTCTGCTGGCCTCGCGATCGGCGCCGCCGATGCCGTGGTGCGCGGACAGTATCGCAACGCGTACGCCCTATCGCGTCCCCCCGGTCATCACTGCCTGCCGGATCGGCCTATGGGCTTCTGCCTGCTTGCGAACGTCGCGCTCGCGGCGGAAGCGGTCCGGGCATCGCAGCGCGTGGAGCGCATCGCGATCGTAGACTGGGACGTGCACCACGGCAACGGCACACAGGCCATCTTCTACGACAGGGCCGACGTGCTCACGGTGTCGGTGCATCAGGAGCACTGCTTCCCTTTCGGCTACAGCGGCGAAAGCGAACGCGGCACCGGTGCCGGACAGGGCTATAACTACAATATCCCACTGCTGGGAGGTGGCGGTCATGACAGCTACCTGTACGCGTTCGAGCGCATCGTGGTACCGGCGCTCGATCGGTACCGACCGGAGCTGATCCTGGTCGCGAGCGGACTCGATGCAAATGTCGTGGATCCGCTGGCACGCATGCAGCTGCACAGCGAAAGCTTTCGTGAAATGACCCGGATACTGATGGACGTGGCGGACAGGCACTGCCACGGCCGGCTGGTCGCGGTTCATGAAGGCGGCTATGCCGAGGCTTATGTGCCGTTTTGCGGTCATGCGATCATCGAGCAGCTAGCCGGGGAACAAGTGGGCGTCGAGGATCCATTTCTCCAGACGTTCAAACTCAAACAGCCCAGCGAGCGCTTCAACGCGTTTCAGAGACGGTTGCTCGACGAGTTGGCTGCCGCATTCGGACTGACCTGACCCGGCGCATCAGGGGTATGCCGCCCGAGGAGAGTGTGTCCGCCGGAGCGGCTCCCGCGGTCGACACGCAGGGCCCCGGTGCCGCGACGCTTCGCCGCACGCTGACCTATTACGATCTGCTCGCCTACGGCCTCGCGTACGTGTCGCCATTCGCGCCGCTCGCGACGATCGGCTACGTGTGGCGGGCATCGGACGGGCTGCTGGTCCTGGCGTACCTGTTCGGCGCGCTCTGCATGTATTTCACCGCGCAGAGTTACGCAACGATGACGGCGGTCGTTCCCAACGCCGGCTCGGTGTACGGATTCGCACGGCATGCACTCGGCCCGTTGCCCGGCTTCCTCGCCGGATGGATGATTCTGCTCGACTACCTGCTCATCCCAGCCTACATCTACGTGGTGATCTCGGTTGCCATGGGAACCTTGGTTCCGCAGGTCGATCGCGCCGTGTGGATCACCTCGCTCGCACTGGTGACGCTCGCCATCAACTGGTTTGGAATCGCCGTCACGTCGCGTGTCAATGTGTTCTCCGTCGTGGTGCAGATCGGCTTTCTGTTCGTGCTGCTCGGCTTCTCCGTCGTCGCGCTGCACTCTGGAAAAGGCAACGCCGCGCTGACGCTTCGCCCCCTGTTCGAGCCGCAGGCGTTTCACTGGCGCAGCATGTTCACCGCCACATCGATCTGCGTGATGTCGTTCCTCGGGTTCGATGCGGTTTCGACTCTGGCCGAGGAAGTCAAGGACAACGACCGGCGGATCGTCGGCCGTGCCATCGTCGGGGTGCTCATTTTGGCCGCAGCGCTGTTCGTCCTTGTGGCCTGGGTGCTCGGCAACCTGCTCGCCGGCTTCCGGATCCGTGATCCGGCCGCGGCAAGCTACGAGCTCGTCGCATGGTCGATCGGCGCCTGGGCGTCGATGGCGCTCGCCTGGCTCAGTGCAGCCCTCGTCGGGTTCACCAACGCGTTACCGATGCAAGCCGGTGTCGCCCGCGTGTTGTATGCGATGGGACGTGACGCCCAGCTGCCACGCCTCTTCGGCCGCCTTCACCCGCGATTCGGCACGCCGTACGTCGGGATGCTGGTCAGCACCGCCCTTTCGCTGGCCGTCGCGCTGGCGATGCGCTTTCACATGGGAGAGCTGGTTTCCATGGTCAACTTCGGCGCCCTGACCGGCTTTCTGCTGCTACACGTCTCGGTGCTTCGCCTGTTCTGGTTCAAGGCGCGTTCAGACCGGTGGTTCGTGCACCTATTCGTGCCCATGGCGGGCATTCTTGTCGTGCTCGCCGTCATGTCCGGCTTGAGCGTCATTGCGAAGACCCTTGGGATCATCTGGCTCGCCTTTGGCGCGGCATATGGCGTCGGACTGCGCAGGGCGAACCGGGATACGCTGTCGGTCTGAAACTCACCGTGGCATCGTAAAACGACATCGCAACCATGAGCAAACCCAGAGCACGTGATCTCGGCCTGCCGTTGGGTGGAAAGACCGGGCGTCATAATGCCATCACCGACGTGCCGGGAGTCGAGGTGGGCTACTGTACGCTCAAGCGACTCGCGCGCCGGCCAGGCGAGCGGCAGGTCCATACGGGCGTTACGGTGGTGTTGCCGCGCGGTCACGAGCGACGCCCGAAAGCGGTCTGGGCCGGCCAATTTGATCTCAATGGCAACGGCGAAATGACCGGCACGCATTGGATCGCGGATGCCGGATACCTCACCGGCCCCATCTGCCTCACCAATACCCACTCGGTGGGCATCGTGCACCATGCCGCGGTGGGCTGGATGGTCCGGCAGTATTCACCTCATTTCAACAGATTCCCAGCGTGGGCCATGCCAGTCGTGGCGGAGACGTACGACGGGCTGCTCAACGACATCTGCGGCCGCCACGTGACAGAGGCAGACGCGCTGCGCGCATTTCGCAACGCCCGAGGGGGACCTGTCGCGGAAGGCAACGTGGGTGGCGGGGCCGGGAACCAGACCTACGAATTCAAAGGGGGCACTGGCACGAGCTCGCGGCATGTGCGGATCGGCGGGCGCGGGTACACCCTGGGGGTTCTGGTTCAGTCCAATTTCGGACTGCGTCACGAACTGACCGTGCTCGGCGTGCCGGTGGGACGGCATCTGACCGAGGGCGCGTTGCTCTCCGGACGGGGCGCCCCGGAGCAGGGCTCGATCATCGTGCTGATTGCCACGGACGCGCCGCTCAATCCGCTGCAATTGCGGCGCGTGGCCAAACGGGGAGCACTCGGAATCGGACGTACCGGGACCAGCGGAGGACACTATTCTGGAGATCTGATGCTGGCGTTTTCCGTCGCCAATGGCCTGTACCTGCCCGCCATCGGGCAGCGACAGCCGCGCGAGTTTCATGCCCAATGGCTGAACGACGCACACCTCGACGTCATCTACGCTGCCACCGTAGCCGCGGTCGAGGAGTCCGTGCTCAATGCGCTGTTGGCCGCCGAATCCGTGCCGGTCATCCGGCCGCGCGGTGCCGTCCTGCGATCGATCGAACCCGCTCAATTGTGTGACCTGCTACGCCGCCACGGCCGAATCCGCTGAAACCGGCCGTGGCCCACGACGCGATCCGCATACGAGGCACCTCAGCCGCGCTGACGGCCCGCTGGGCACCGCCCCTTCCACACCGGACAGGGTGCGTGTGCGCGCAAATCGCCGAAGCGGAAAATCCCGGATCGCGCCTCCCGGCTTTGGACGGTCTGCTCCTTCAGAGGTCATATATCGCTGAGATGCCGATCGTCAACGGCCGAAAAGTGCTCGCCGACAGTCGCGGGTCACCCGGCAGTGCATGATTCACGGAGAGCTGCGGATGGGAGTTCAATACGTTGTCGGCGAACAGCCTGACGCTCCAGCCGCTGTGCAATCGCCAACCGAGCCTCAGATTGAGCATGTTGGTCGAAGGATCCGTCGGCAAAGAGGGGTCATATAGCACGGCATTTGCCGGATCGTGCGCAAAAAACGGTCCATTGTTGCGGCTGTCGAAAACATCCTGCAGCGATACGAACAGACTGCGGTCAAAGAGATGAAAGTCATACTCGCCTCCGAGACTGATCGACCACGGAGGCACCGGTGGACCGGAGGTCGCGGAGGCGCCCGCAACCCGGTCGCCGGCCGCC
>JAKAFQ010000164.1 GCA_021817875.1 Pseudomonadota bacterium | reverse complement strand
CATCGCCGCTCCCGGGTAGAAGCGCAGGAACAGGTAGCGCGAGTACGACAGCACCATCACGAAGGCCATCAGGGGCCGCAACGCCTTGCCGACAGCGAGCTTGCCGAAGTGCGCCCAGTCGCACTGGCCTTGGTCTCCTGGCAACGTGCGCAGCCGCAGATACGCCTCGGCGGACGGCCGCGGACGGTAGCGGGCGACGATGGCGCGGAAGTGATCGGGACGACCCGGATAGCCGCGCTCGCGCACCATGTCGTACAGGCGCGAAGCCCGCAACGTCGGGTAGCGGGCGAGCGTGTCCTGGATGAACGGCACGAAGGGGTCGGCCATCGAGCCGCGTGTGGACTGTGCTGTTGCGGGGATACCCGCCTGCGTCAGCACGCGCCGCACGGTGTCGTGATGGATGTTGAGCTGACGGGCGAGCGTGCCGATCCGCCAGTGCTCGGCGTGGTACAGGCGCAGGATCTGGGCCTCGAGCTCGCGCGAGATCATTGCCGTACCCTCAAGTGTCGGGCGGGACGGGATTTACCCACTCCAGCGCCAGGGGTGAAGCCGGGCAAAGGCTGGCAACGGCCGCCCACAGAACGCGCAGCGTGTCGGCAGCAGACGGATGGGCGGGCGGGATGGCTCTTTGACGCCAACATCGATCGGCTCGCTCGTGCTGAGAAGATGCCGCGATACGCTGCACCGGCTCGTCACGAGGGGAAAGCCCTGATGCGTCACATCGCGCTTGCGTTCGCGGTAGCGTCGTTGTCGGGCGGCGTGTTTGCAGGCTCCGCGCAGGGTGCGCTGGTAGCGGGCACCGGCGCGGCGCACAGACTCCCTGCGAGCAAGCTCGGCGCACTCCCCCGGGCAGTACAGGTTCCCGCAATCGCATTGCGCGCAGATGCACACTTGCATCCCGCAGCGGCGGCAGTGGTAAAGCCGGTAGGTCGCCGGCTCCTCGAGCAGCCCCAAGACCCCCTCCCCGACGGCACTGGACAGCGCCGCGGCGGCGAGGCATAAAGGGCTGGCAAAGCTGCCTCCGACGGCGCTGCGCACCGAGGGCCCGGGGTCTGACGCCAATCAAACGACCCGGGCCTTCGTCTATGTGCGTCTCGTGCCTTCAGCATAGCCGAAGCAGACAAAGCCGCACCCGCGGCGCAGGTGCGGACACCCCCAGGCATCCAATCGCAGCGGCAGATCTCTGCCCGGCCTGAACGGCCGGTCAGACTGCGTCGCCGCTGCGCGGCGACGCTCAGAAGAGCGACGTATAGAGGGGGGAATATCCGAAGAAGACGAGAGGCGGAATTGAGCGCCTCGAAGCTCAGGCCGTCATCTCAAAACCGCAGCCCAACCCCAGAATCAGGCGGTTCCTGACCGCCGTTCACAGCACCTGTTCGCGCGCTTCTCCGGACTCTTTCGCTCTCGCGCGGGCTACCTGCACGTTACCGGGCCCGGGCTGAATTATTGGGGTAATGACGACAGGTCGGCCTCCGGCCGCGCACAGATTCTCTGGAAGCCTACCGAGAACTTCAGCCTGCTGCTTGGCTACCAGATCGACCACCTCGGTGGATACGGAGATGTGCAGGTTTCGACGCCTCTTGGAACAGCCTTCAACCCCGCGTTGGTTGCCAACGGCATCACCAATTACGCGCCGAGTGCCTTGTCACTCTCCGCTCACCGTACAACCTGGGTCGCAACACTCCGGGGTCTGCCCCTGGATGCAAAGCTGGTCTACAACGGTGGAATCGACGTCGAGCAATATCATCATGCCTCGGACGTATCCACGCCGCCGACGCCCCCTTCGATGACGCCGACAGTCGCCCAGTTCATTCAGAACGAGCATCCGACGACGTGGAACCACCAGATCCTGCTGTCCGCTCCGATCAGCAAACGAGTGCACCTCATCGTCGGCGGGTTCTACTTTTCAGAGTGGAACAATCCTGTGGACAGCTTTCAGCTGGAAGAGTCTGGGCAGTACGCCGGACAGGATCTCATACAGTTCGACTACAGCGTCGACACGGTTTCGAGAGCCGTATTCGGCCAAGTGGCGTACAACGTTACCCGAACGATCCAGCTTACCGGTGGCGCCCGATACACCCACGAAACAATTACCAGGTATGGCGCCAATTATCTGCGATGCGACATCGCGGGCGTTCCACCTTTCCTCTACGGGGCGCTTGGATGTGTCGGGGTTCCTCCGCTCAATGTCACCTCGGCGGCCGGGTCGGTCACCGAGGGAAAACCTACCTATCACCTGGGGGTGCAATGGAACATCACGAAAAGGAACATGGTGTATGCAAATTACGACACCGGCTTCAAGTCGGGCGGATTCAACGTCAATCCGGGCGCGCCTACCGTTCCCTATGGCCCGGAAACGGTCGAGAGCTACGAGCTCGGATCGAAGAATACTCTGTTCAATCAGCGGGCGATCATAGACGCGGACATCTTCGATGAGCGTTACCTGGGCTATCAGGCGAACGTCCCAACGCCTCTCATCTCCCCGAGCTCCAGCGGAATCGAGAATTTCGGCACCGCACACATGATCGGGGCGGAACTCAGCCTCGAAGCCATCATCGCCGACAGAACGCTGTTCGACCTCGGCGCGACGTACCTCCACGACAGATTCGGCGAGAATCTGCCTTCGGTCGTCGGCCCATTCAACACACCGGTAAACGTGAGCGGAAACCAATTGCCGAACGCGCCGGCGCTGGTCGCGACAGCGAGTCTTTCGCACAAATTCGAGTTTGACGGGTACGCCCTGATGGTGCGGCTGGATGCGAAATTCTCTTCGAAATTCTACTTCGATCTTTACAATCTGCCGAGTACGTCTTCACCGTCATATGCCAGAGGAGACGCGATGCTGGCGTTCGGGCCAAATGGCGGTGACTGGAAGGCCCGCTTTTTGGTGCACAATATTTCAAACTCGTTCGTGGTGTCGCAGGCGGCGATCGACCCGTTCTCCGATACAAACACCTACGAGTTTCTGCCGCCCCGTACGTTTGTCGGGGAGGTTGACTTCAGATTCTGAGCAAATCGTCGGCGGTAAACGGCCACATCCCGGAGTCTGGCATACGAGTCATGAGGTGAAAAAATGAAGAGTAGGCACCTGATAGGCAGTCTGGCCGGAGCGTTGCTCACGGCGGCGATGCTGATGACGGATCCGGCCGCCGCTTCGGCGAAGCATATGCCAGTGGTGACCACGACGGACGGCGCCGTTCGTGGTGTCGTCACGGATGGCGTGGCCGCGTATCTCGGGATTCCGTATGCGAAGCCGCCCGTTGGACCGCTGCGCTGGCGGGCGCCAGAGGCGCCGGTTTCCTGGAAGGGTGTCAGGGACGCCAGCCATTTTGGGGCGAACTGCTACCAGGGACCCGGGATCGCGTTCGGGCCGTACACGGCGGAGTTCATGATATCCGGTCCCGTGAGTGAAAACTGTCTGTTCCTGAACGTGTGGACGCCGGAGAGGCGTTCGGGTGAGCTGCCGGTTTATGTCTTTATTCACGGCGGGGGCTTCGGCAGCGGTTCCGGGTCTATCCCTATCTACAATGGGACTCACCTCGCGGACAAGGGCGTCGTGGTGGTGACGATCAACTACAGACTTGGAGTATTCGGCTTTCTCGCCCTCCCGGAGCTGACGAAGGAGTCGCGCACAGGAAGCTCTGGAAACTACGGCATGGAGGATATCATCGCGGCGCTCAAATGGGTTCACGCGAACATCGCGCGTTTCGGCGGCAATCCGCAGCGGGTCACCGTCAGCGGACAGTCCGCGGGGGCGGCTGCGGTGAATTTCCTGCTTGTTTCCAAGCCCGCCAAAGGTCTGTTCGAGCGGGCGATCGCGGAGAGCGGCTCAGGCATGGGCATCTTCACTCCCACCTTGCAGCAGGCGGAGCGGATAGGGCTCGACTTCGAGCGCCGCGCAGGTGCGTCGAGCTTATCGGAGCTGCGCGCCGAAAGCGCCGCGAAGCTCATGCGGGCGTCCTTTGTGGCACCGCCTAAGAAGGGACCCTCCGCCGGCCTGCCGCCCATTGTGTTTGCACCGAATGTGGACGGATCGGTGGTGGCGGTGGACCCGACTGCCGGCGCGCTCCTGCAATCCGATGTTCCATTGCTGACGGGATTCAACTATGACGAGGGCCAGCTGTGGGGAAAGGAGAAAGTGACGCCGGAGCAATTCGAAGTGTTGGTGAGGAAGCAATTTGGGAAGTTTGCGGGGCGGATCTTGGCTGTTTATCCGCATGCGAGCCTCCAGGAGGCGAGCGATTCGGCAGCCACGTTGGCCCGGGACCGCTACATGGCGAGCCTGCTGATCTTTTCGGACGAGCGTGCCGCGTCCTCAGGCGAGCCCGTTTTCGATTATCTGTTCGATCACGCGTATCCGGTGCCGGACGCCGCGAAGTGGGGCAGCTTTCACACGGCCGAGGTGCCCTACGTTTTTGGAGCGCTCAAGCAGAAGGGCCGAGTCTTCACGGCCAAGGACCATGAGATTTCAACCCAATTGCAGCGCTACTGGATCAATTTCATGCGTACCGGGAATCCCAATGGCCCGGGCGTTGCGCGCTGGCCTCGCGCCGGAAGGATGCAAACACAGGTGATGGGACTCGGGAATCGGGTTGGAGCCCGACCAGCTGTCTCCACGCCCGAACGGCTCCGTGTGCTGCGCAACTTCGTCGCGCACGGCGGTAAGCTGTCGCTCTTCTAGGTGCTCGACCGGCGTCATAGTGGATCGGCTCCTCGGCGGGCCGGCCGGAGCGGGCCCCGGCCGGCTCGCTGGCCCCGCTGGTGATCGAGGCTGCGGACGGGGGCGAGCGTTCATTATCTCCCGGCGTGCGACCGTACGCTCGACGTGCGGAATCTGCGGCCGTGGAGCCAGATCGAGCGGACTGCCCGCGGCCGCGCTCTGTCGCCACGGACTGCGGCGGGGGCGATTCGTTCAAGGTGCCGGTCGAAACGGCGTGCTGGCCGCAAGGGGACGGCAGCTCCTGCCGTCCGGTGCGGATACCAAGACTCTCAACGCTCGCCGTGAGGCGCTCGCCGACGGGATGGGCGGCGTTGGGACGCGCCGGGTGCGGCGCCGGCGTCGCGAGACATTTCGCCGCGCAGTTGTGCCGTCGCGCCTGCCGACAGGGCGCCGAGACGCGCCTCGATCGTCTCGATCGTGGGTGTGGGACCGCGGACGTGCGTCTCGAGCGCCTGGCGCATCGCACGCAGATGTTCCGGGGTGGTGCCGCAGCATCCACCAATGATGCGTGCACCGGCATCAATGGCAAGGCGAGCGTACTCGGCCATGAGTTCGGGCGTACCGCTGAACCGGATCGCCCCGTCGACGAATTGGGGGATTCCGCAGTTCGCCTTCGCGACGAGGATCGCGGCCGGATCGGCCGCCGCAGCCAGATTGACGATCGATGCCACCAGCTCCGCCGCACCCACACCGCAATTGCTGCCGCAGGCGGCCAGGTGATGCTTCCGGCAGAGGTCGGCGAGCTCGGCGGGCGTGATGCCCATCATCGTTCTGCCGTTGGTATCGAAGCTCAGGGTCGTGACGATCGGAAGCCCCGTGCGATGCGCCCCGTCGATGGCCGCTGCGGCCTCCTCGACCGAGGACATCGTCTCGATCCACAGGATGTCCGCCCCCCCTCGAGCGAGCGCGGCCGCCTGCTCCGCGAAGGACTCGCGCGCCTCCGCCGCCGAGAGCGGCCCGAGCGGCTGCAGGATCTCGCCGGTGGGTCCCATGCTGCCGCCGACGAGCACGATGCGGCCCGCCCCATCCGCCTCGGCGCGGGCGAGACCCGCTGCGGCTTCGTTGAGCTGCGCGACCCGGCCTTCGGCCTTGTGCAATTTCAGACGATGCCGGTTGCCGCCGAAGCTGTTGGTCAGGATGATGTCGGCCCCGGATTCGATGAAGCTGCGCTGCAGCTCGCGGATCCTTTGCGGGTGCTCCGTGTTCCACAGTTCGGGAGCTTCTCCGCTCGTCAAGCCGCGCGCAAACAGATTGCTGCCCATCGCCCCGTCGGCGAGCAGCCACGGCCGCTGCGCGAGAAGTGGCGTCAATCGGTCGGTCGTCATCGGCGGTCCTGGGTTTTCCGGTACCGATCGAGCTTAGCACGTCGCCTACTGCTCTCAGGCGCAGGCATGCCGGCTCTCCTCCAGGTCAGTCGGTCTCTCCGGCCGGAATGGGCCGAGGAGGCACGAGTCGCTCGCGCAGCACGTCGTAGATCGGCGAATCGCCAAAGAGCGTCGGCACGAGCATGGCGGCGAAGCAGGCGAGAATCATCGGCAACAGCATGGTCACGTTGGCCGTCATCTCGGTCACCAGCACGATACCGGTCACTGGCGCGCGCACCACTCCGGTGAACAGCGCGGCCATTCCGACCAGGGCGAACGCCACAGGCTGAATGTCCATGTCCGGCAGTGCGAGCGCGCAGAGCTTTCCGAACCAAAGGCCGAGCACGGCGCCCAGGACGAGCAGGGGTGCAAACAGCCCGCCGGGCGTGCGCACCGCATAGGAGCCGGAAATCAGGCCGAGCCGCAGCAGATAGATGACAGGCAGCATCGCGATCAGGCCCGCCCCGTCGAGCACCCTCTGGGTGAGCGGGTCGCCCCCGCCGACCATCGAGGGCGCGAACCACGCGACCGCGGCCACCGCCGCGCCCATCACCGCGGCGCGCAGCTCGACGGGCAGGGTGGCAATCCGGTCCGCGGTGTTCAGTCCCCGCACCAGCGTCCAGTTATACCAGAGCGCCGCGAAACCGGCGCCGATCCCCAACAGGAGGTAGAGCGGGTCGTGTGTGAGGCCGGGCCGCGCCAAGGGGCGGACAATAAAATCCGGCTGGTTGCCGAGTATCAGCCGCTCGACCGAAATCGCCACAGCCGATGCCGAGAGCGCGGCGATCGTGGTGCGTGTCTCAAAGCGTTTGACCAGTTCTTCGAGCACGAAAACCGCGCCCGCGATCGGCGCGTTGAAGGCGGTGGCCAGTCCGGCGCCCGCACCGGCCGCCATCAGCACTCGACAATCCTCCCAGTTGCGATTCAGCCACCTGCCGATGTGGTAGGAAATGCTGCCGCCCATCTGAATGGTCGGTCCCTCTCGCCCGAGCGCCAGACCCGAGCCGATTGCGAGCACGCCACCCACGAACTTCACGAAGACCAGGTGCACCGAGGGCGGCGGCAGCTCAGCGTCGAGTTCGGCCTCGACCTGCGGAATGCCGCTGCCGGCCGCATGCGGCGCGAAACGCCGCACCATCCACGCGGCGAGCGCCACGCTCGCCGCGATCAGCGCAAGCCACGGCAGGAATCCGCCGAGGCTCCAGCCGTGCGCCAGGCGGAGCAGCTCGCCACGCAGCCGGTCCGCATCGTCGAGCGCCAGCCGGAACAGTGCGCCGACCAGCCCGACCGCAATGCCCCCGAGCGTCGCGACGATCCCCAGCACGAGCAGGTTGCCTTTCGACGGCCTCTCAGGCGCATCCATTGTCCTGCTCCAAACGCTCAGTCATCGGCTGCCACTTTTGTCGAGATGATCAACGGGCCGCCGCGGCTCATGAGGCACGCCGACGCGGGGACGACACGGCTTCGGCGCACAGCCGGGGGATTCGACGCGAGCCGATTCTCTGGCCAGTTCCGTCAAAGCCTGCTGTTCATCCTCGGGCTGCGGCGGAGGAATTTCAAGCCCAAGATGCAGCGCAAGCCGCCGGTGGCGCGAGGCTGATTGCGCAGCGCCGCTTGCGCGCCGGGGCGGGTACGGATTCCCTGGGGGCGACCACCGGCCATTTGATCAAAAAATGATCAAAATCCCCCACACGGTCACGCGAAGGGCCTCAACCCAATCGACCCGCAGAGTTATCTCCACGACGGGCCCGAGCGGATCGCCGATCGCGCGATCCGCCGCATCGAGGAACTGCTGCCCTGGAACGCCGCCGACAAGCTCAATCAGCCGAGCGGGGTGAGCGACGCCGTGACAGCAGGGCGAGGTCCAGCGCCACGCTCGCCGCACAGCGCAAAACGGTGCGCGTCGCACTCATGGGCTGCCTCGGAATACGTATCGGGCGAAGATCGCCGTGTTTTACGTTCCACATCCACGTATTACGGCGGTCTCGGCCGAATGGGACCATGGAGTCTCGTGTGTGACGTCAGGCTTCGCGCCCCGAGGTGCGCCTTGCATTGCCGACGGTACTCCCGCTGCGCGGGATCTCTGCCACACCGACTGCGCCGCCTTTCGCGCGCAGTCGGCCTGTGGCCCCTCCTCGCATTCGGCCTGAGCGCCTGCCAGTTCGCTCCGCCGCTGC
>JAKAFQ010000163.1 GCA_021817875.1 Pseudomonadota bacterium | reverse complement strand
TCCGATCTGCGGTTCCCGCACGCCGACACGCTGCTGATCGAGCCGGACCGGCACGACGAGACGCTCTTTTTCACCAACGTTTTCGGCTATGCCGGGCGCCGGCAGCTGACCGATCACGCCTATCAGTGCGCGAGGCGCGATCTGCTCGCGCAGGCCGACCGACTCGTGCCGGTCCTGCGCCGGCACGGGCTCGATCTCGACACGCAGCGGCTGCGCGACCGGCGGCGCAGGTTCTCGACGGCGGTGCGCCAGAGGAGTCTCGATGCGCGGCGGGCAGCGGGCAGGCTCGGCTGCGCGCTCGATCGGCTGGAGACGCTGCTCGGCGGATCTGCGGATCGATAGCGGCCATGGCGGCGCGTCTCTGGGCGTTCGTACTGGCGGCCCGGCTGCTGGCGGCGGCGGCGGCGGCGTGGACCGGCGCAACGCATGGCATCTCGATCGGCGCGGCCGTGGCGATCGGTGTGACGGTCTGGGCGGTGATGCCGGCGGTGGCGCTCACCGCCGCGCCTCTTGCGGCCGGCTCGGGCCTGCGCTTGGGCGGCCGCAAGGGACGGCTGCGCGTTGGGTGCGTGGAAGCATTGCGTCTCGAGGTCGTGCTGCTCGAGATGGTGGCCGAGCCGTTCCTGGCGCCGCTCGCTCGAGTCGATGGGTCCGCGGACGGACCGGCGCCGCAGGTCGTGCTCGTTCACGGCATCGCCTGCAATCGCGCCGTATGGCGGCCGCTGATCGCGGCGCTGCATGCCGCAGGCATCAAACGGGTGCACGCGGTGAATCTCGAACCGTTGTTCGCCGACATCGATACCTATGCGCGGGACCTGCTCGCCGAAATCGAAGCCCTCGGGGTTTGCGCCTCCCGACCGGCCGCGATCGTCGCGCACAGCATGGGAGGCCTGGTGGCCCGCGCCGCGCTGCGGCAGGCCAGACCCGGAACGATCAGCCGGATCATCACGATCGGCACGCCCCACCACGGCACCCGGACCGCCTGCGCATTCGGCTGGAGGAGCACGCGGCAGATGTGCTGCGCATCGGCGTGGCTGCGCGAACTCAACGCGCGGCAGGAGGGCCGGTTCGGCCTCCCGGTGACGAGCCTGTACAGCCTCGATGACAACCTCATCTTCCCTGCGGACAGCGCGTTCGTGCGCGGGGCCCGCTCGATCGGTGTGCCTGGCCTCGGGCACCTGGGGCTGCTGCGCGCGCCGCAGGTGCTGCAGCGGATCGTCTCGGAGCTTCGCTCATGAGCGATGCGGGCGCGCGCGCCGGGATCGATCGGCTGCTCGAGCGCAAGGCGCAGCTCGACTCGCGGCTCGCCGCGCAGCCGCCGCTTGCCGAGCGGCTGCGGGAACTGCGCAGCTGGCAGGCGCAACGGCTGGCGCGCACCTACGCCGATCAGCGCGCCGATCCGCGCCGCGCCGCGGCCATGGGTTTCTTCCTGAGTGACCTGTACGGTCCGCAGGACTTCTCGCGCCGCGATCGGGATCTCAGCCAGGCGGCGGCCGTGCTGCGGCACACGCTGCCGCCATCGGCGCGGAAGCTGCTCGAGCTCGCCATGGAACTCGCGGTGCTGAGCGAGGATCTCGATCTGGCGATGACCGGGTACCTTCCGGCCGGGCCGATCAGCGCCGAAACCTACGCGCAAGCCTACCGCGCAGTCGGCAGGCCCGAGGCGCGCCGGCGTCAGATCGAGCTGATTCTCGAGATCGGCGCGCGGCTCGGCCGGACGGTGCGCATCCCGCTCATCGGGCTTGCGCTGCGCGCGGCGCGCGCGCCGGCGCGCATCGCCGGCCTCGGTGCGCTGCAGGATTTCTTCGAGCGGGGTTTCGCGGCCTTCCGGCGCATGCCGAGCGCCGCGCCGCTGCTCGATGCCGTCCGCGACCGCGAAACCGCGTTCATGACATCGCTGCTGGGCGAGGCGCCGAGCAGCGCGGCACCGGCACTCGGACATCGCGACGCTTGAGCCGGCAAGCGCGTCGTCACGAAAGCGCGGCAGCCGGTCCGGCCAGGGCACGGCCGAGCGCCGCACGGGCCCGCGCGGGCAGGCCGCGCCGCAACTCGGTAAACAGCGCCATCTCCTCGCGGTGATGGTGGTGCTCGAGCAGATGCTTGAGCGTGCGCTCGCGGTCGAGCAGACCGATCAACATGCCGGCCGGTGCGCCGTCAGCCTGAGCGCGGGTCAGCCACTCGTCGAGCTTCTCCAGGTACAGCGTGATGCGCCGATGCTCGGCGCGGTACACCTGCATCGTCCAGCGCTCCGGGGTCGCCGCAGGCACCGGCGCCGCGTCGAGCACGAAGCGTTCCTCGATTTCCATGTGGCGATAGAGCCGCTCGCGGTAGCTGCCGAGAAGCTTCGCCGCCGCGGACCAGTCGCGATCGAGCAGCGCTTCCTGATGATAAGCGAACATCTGCGCAAGCTGCGCGTGCTGCTCGCACAGGGTCTGGAACGGGTCGGCAAACGCCTCCATCGGCGCAGAGTATCCGGCGGCCGGAGAATCCGCCTTGACGGGTGTCAATCGGCCGCCCCGGGGCGATCATCGCAGACCTCGATGACGCCCTGGCGAACCCGGACCGGAAAGCTGTGCACCGGTTCGTGCGCGGGTGCTTTGCGGACCGCGCCGGTGCGTACGCAGAACTCGGCGAGGTGGCGCGGGCAGACCACGTGATCTCCCTCGAGCCAGCCGGTCGAGAGCGGGCTGCCGTAGTGTGAGCACACGTCCTCTATGGCGTAGTACTCGCCCTCGAGATTGAATACGGCGACATCGGTATCGTTGATCACGAGCACCGTCCATTCGCGCTCGGCGATCTCTCCGACCCGGCCCGCCTCGAACCACTGCGGCATCGGTCGTTCTCCGCGCTGGGAAACGAGCCTGCATCAGGCCCGGCGGAATTCTACGGACGGCCTGTTTCGGCCGCGTTGATGTATGTCAAGCGGGCGGGCGCGGCCCGGCCCGTGCGCCTGCGGCGGCGTCGCGCTCAGGCTTCCAACGTGACGCTCACCGGGCAGTGATCGCTTCCCATCACGTCGGCGTGAATTGCCGCGGCCTTGACCGCCTTGCGCAGGCTGCCGGACACCAGTACGTAGTCGATTCTCCATCCGACGTTGCGGGCCCGCGAGTTGGCGAAGTGGCTCCACCAGGTGTAATGGCCGTTGCCCTGCGTGAACAGGCGGAAGGTGTCGATGAAGCCGGCATCGATGAACTGCTGGAAACCCGCGCGCTCCTCGTCGGTGAAGCCCTTCTTGCCGCGGTTGGGTCCGGGGTTGGCCAGGTCGAGCTCGGTGTGCGCGACGTTGAGATCGCCGCAGAACACCACCGGCTTTTTCTTCTCGAGCTGCCTGCAGTGGGCGAGGAAGGCCGGATCCCAGTGCCGGTGGCGCAGCTCGAGCCGGCTGAGATCGTCCTTGGCGTTGGGTGTGTAGACGGTGACGACATGGAACTTCGGGTATTCGGCAGTGATCACCCGGCCCTCGTTCAGGCTGTCGCGGCCCTCAGCGTCGGTGAAGCTGAATTTCCGGGCGATCGCAGCCGAATAGCCGTTGCTGACCGAGAGCGGCTCGGTCCGCGAGAATACCGCCGTGCCCGAATAGCCTTTCTTCGCCGCCGAATTCCAGTACTCGTGATAGCCCTGGCCGTTGAGGTCGATGTCGGCCTGGCCCCGCTCTGCCTTGGTCTCCTGCAGGCACAGAATGTCGGGCCGGTGGGTCCGGATGAAGCTCTGCAGTGTGCCCTTGTTGGTGACGGAGCGGATACCGTTGACGTTCCAGGAGTAGATCTTCATCAGCGCAGTACCTCGCGCCGCGCAGGCGGCAGGTTCAAGCAAGGGAAGCGGTGCCGGCCGGCGGCCGGGCTCGCTGATGAAATGTACAGAGCGGCATGGCGGGTCTCAAGTCCCGGCCGCCCGCGCCGGGCCTCAGGCGCCGGGGATCGGCCAGACCCTCACGCCGGGCTTGCCCTGCATGCGCTGCCAGACCTGCGAGCGCCCGAGCAGCGGAATCCCGAAGTAGCCGCGCATCACGAGCTTGCGCCCGCCGTCGATCAGGCGCAGCTCACAGTCATAGACTCGTCCGGTGCGCGGATCGAGGATATCCCCGCCAACATAGGCGCCATCCCGGTAGCGCAGGTGGCGCATCAGCACCAGGCCATTGATGGGCTGGTTCCGGCGGCTGCCGGTGCAGCGGGTGCAGCGCCCCGCGTGCTCGTCCGCGGGCGAGAGCGGCTCGATGCGCCCGTAGTACAGGCCGTTCTTCTCGTAGATCGCGATCAGTCCGAGCGGCTTGCCGGAGCGGTCGAGCGGCGACCACAGGCCCACCGGGGTGGACCAGCCGCCGCCGGCCGCGCCGGCCGGCACGGCGGGCAGCACCGCCAGGAGCAGCAGGGTGAATATTCGCAGGCCTTGGAGCGCACGCATGGCGGCGCATCCTACCGTTCTCCGTGCCGTAGCGGGAAGTGACTGGATCTCAAAAGATCCTGCCGGTGCGCGCCGGAGCGTCTGCTCTCGGGATGAGGCGACAATGACCGGCCGGGGACCGGCCATGGCGTCGCGGCTATACTGCGTCGTCGGCGCGCCACTTCCCGCGCCGCAGGTCCGACCATGCAGCCGCTCGACCGTCCCGTCTGGGCCAGTCTCGCCTCACATCATTCGGCGTTGTCCGGGGGCGGCGCCCTGGCGCGCCGGTACCTGCCGGGGGTCAATGTATTCGCGTCGGCGCGCGATGACTCGCCGGAGGCGCTGCAGGCCCTGGCGGAGCTGGTGAGCCCGGGGGAGTGCGTCTATGTGCTGCAGGTTCCCGCGATCGAGGTGCCGACGCAGCTCACGTTGGTCCGCTCGGCTGCGGGCGTGCAGATGGTGGCCGCCCGGGCACTGAGCGGCGCCTCAGAGGAGCAGCTCGTCAGGCTCGGCAGCGAGGATGCCGCAGAGATGCTGGCGCTGGCGCGGCTCACCGAGCCGGGACCGTTCCTCGAGCGCACGCACGTGATGGGCCGGTTTTTCGGGATTCGCCTCGACGGCCGGCTGGCCGCCATGGCCGGAGAGCGCATGCGCTTCCCGGGCTACACCGAGGTGAGCGGGGTGTGCACCCACCCGGATTTCCGGGGCAGGGGCCTGGCGCGCCGGCTCTCGGCGGCGGTCGCGGCCGGCATCGAGGCGCGCGGCGAGCGGCCTTTCCTGCATGCCTGGAAAACCAATCTGCCGGCCCTGGCACTCTACCGGTCCCTGGGCTTCGAGCTGCGCGCGGAAGTCCACATCGCGCTCCTGCAGCGGCCTTCTCTGGCAGACGTGCGCTCAACGGCGGCGGACTTGCCGCTCAGCGCTCGAGCACCACGTCGGTGAGCGGGCGGCTGCAGCAGGTGAGGATGTAGCCGAGCGCGATGTGGCGTTGCAGGATGCCGCCCTGGTGCCGCATGTCGACCTCGCCCGCCAGGAGCCTGGCGCGGCATTTACCGCAGGTGCCGTCCCGGCAGTTGGCCGGCAGCGCCACGCCGGCGGCCTCGCCCGCCTCGAGCAGGGTCTGGTCTGGGCGGCATGCGACGGTGCGACCGCAGAGGCTGAAGGTGACCGATCGGGCGCTCGCCATCGGCGCACTGTGGTGCGCTCGGGCGCGCCGTGTCAATCATCGGTGCGGCAGAAGCGCCGCGGCCGGCCGCGCGGCCCGCCGCCCACAGCTCGGGCGGGCCGTACACGAGGCCGGCGCCTGCCGCTATGCTAGGGCGATGGACCCCATCATCGAGATCTCCGCCGTCTCGAAAACGTACGCTTCGGGCTTTACCGCCCTGAAGACCATCGACCTCGCCATCGGCCGAGGTGAGATCTTCGCCCTGCTCGGACCCAATGGGGCGGGCAAGACCACGCTCATCAGCATCATCTGTGGGATCGTCCGGGCGAGTTCGGGCAGCGTGCGGATCGATGGGCGCGATATCGTGCGTGACTGGCGCCGGACGCGTTCGCTGATCGGACTGGTGCCGCAGGAACTCACCACCGACAGCTTCGAGTCGGTGTGGAATACGGTGTCCTTCAGCCGCGGCCTGTTCGGTCTGCGTGCCGATCCGTCGCACCTGGAGGGAGTGCTCCGGGCACTGTCCCTCTGGGACAAGCGCAACAGCCGCATCATGACGCTTTCGGGCGGGATGAAGCGCCGGCTGTTGATCGCCAAGGCGCTCGCGCACCAGCCGCGGATCCTGTTTCTGGACGAGCCGACGGCCGGCGTCGACGTCGATCTGCGGCACGACATGTGGCAACTCGTCAGCCGCCTGCGCGGCGAAGGCGTGACGGTCATTCTCACCACCCATTACATCGAGGAGGCCGAGCAGATGGCCGATCGTGTCGGCGTGATCAACCGCGGCGAGCTCGTGCTGGTGAGGCAGAAGGATGCGCTGATGCGCGAGTTCGGCAGCCGGCGGCTGTCGCTGCGGCTGCGCCGTCCTCTGGCCGAGGTGCCCGCGAGCCTTGCGGACTGGCGGCTCGAGCTGTCCGGTGACGGCGCTGAGCTCACCTGCCTCTGCGACACCCGGGATGCGCGCGACGGGGTGGGCGGTTTCCTCGACCGGGTGCGTGATGCGGGCATCGAATTCACCGATCTGAAGATGACGGAGAGCTCGCTCGAGGACATCTTCGTGAGCCTGGTGAGGCAACCGCAATGAATCTCACCGCGATCGGCGCGATCTACCGGTTCGAGATGGCGCGTGCCCGGCGGACGGTGACCCAGACCATCGTGTCACCCGTGATCTCGACCTCGCTGTACTTCGTGGTGTTCGGCGCCGCGATCGGCTCGCGCATCCGCAGCGTCGGCGGGGTCGGCTACGGCTCGTTCATCGTTCCGGGGCTGGTGATGCTCTCGCTCGTCGGTCAGAGCATCTCCAACGCTTCCTTCGGCATCTACTTCCCGCGCTTCACGGGCACGATCTACGAGATCCTCTCGGCGCCGGTCTCGGCGACGGAAATCGTTCTCGGGTATGCCGGGGCGGCCGCCACCAAGTCGCTCGTGCTGGGGGCGATCATTCTCGCCACCGCGGGGCTGTTCGTGCCGCTGCAGGTGCTGCACCCGCTGTGGATGCTGACGTTCCTGGTGCTCACGGCGGCGACTTTCAGCCTGATCGGCTTCATCATCGGCATCTGGGCCGACGGCTTCGAGAAGCTGCAGATCGTGCCGCTGCTCATCGTCACGCCGCTCACCTTTCTCGGCGGCAGCTTCTACTCGATCAACATGCTGCCGCGCCCGTGGCGCACGCTGGCGCTGTTCGATCCGGTGGTGTACCTGATCAGCGGCTTTCGCTGGAGCTTCTATGGCATCGCCGATGTGAATGTCGGGGTGAGCCTGGCCATGACCGCGGTGTTTCTGGCGGTATCGCTCGCCATCGTCGGCTGGATATTCCGCAGCGGATATGGACTGAAAACCTGAGCCGATTGGCGCGCGGCAGGCGCTGCGGCGGCAAGCGGCCGGCTCAGACAGTCTGTTCGCGCGCGGCGAGCGCCAGCACCTTCGAGACGTAGGCGGCGAACGAGCGCCAGACCTCCAGATGAAAGCGCTGCTCGGCGGTGCGCCACAGCACGATTTCCGCCTTGCCCAACACCGTGCGGCTGCACATTCCAACCGGAAATGCCTCCCGGTCGAGATCGAGCGGACAGCCGCAGTTGAGCAGCATTCCGGCCTGCGGGCCGCTCACTTCCAGGGCGCACTGGCGGTGACTGACGTCGACCAGGGAATGGTCGCGTCCGGACAGCGTCTCGCACACTCGCCCGGTGAGTTCGCTGAGCTGTCCTTGCGGGGCGAGCAGCAGCCGCTCATCGGGCCCGAGCCACAGCGCCGCGCGGCCGGATTGCGCCACCGCCCGGCAGGCCGTCCCGGAAAACGGCAGGCCGAGCGCCCCCAGAGCCGCCGCCATGACCTGCGGATCGCCCCGCAGCAGCAGACGGGTGGCGCCCGGCAGCGGGCGCACCAGAGGACTCGCCGCGATGAACGGGCCCTGGCGGTCGGCGGACAGGTCACGCATCGAGGCGGCTCCCCTTCGGATCGTAGAACACCGGCGAGACGACCTTGACCGGGATCGATCCACCGGGCATCGGCACCTGCAGGGTGTGCCCCAGCCGCCCGCGGCCGCCGCGCACCAGCGCCAGCGCGATCGACCGGCCCAGCGTCGCGCTGTAGTAGGAAGAGGTCACGTGGCCGATGGGACGGGTGGCAGGCGCCGCCTGTGCATCCTGCAGCACCTGTGCGCCTTCCTCGAGCACCACGTGGGGCTCCACGGTGAGCAGCCCGACCAGCTGTCTGCGCTC
>JAKAFQ010000162.1 GCA_021817875.1 Pseudomonadota bacterium | reverse complement strand
CGGCGCGAACTGGTGCACAACCTCCTGCGGAGGATACTGACCGATGTCTGTTCCAGTTGAAATCGAATTCCGCCTGAATGGCATCAGCCAGCGAGCGGCCGTTCCGCCGCACATGAGCGCGCTCGATATGCTGCGCGACGTGCTGGGGCAGAGCGGCACCAAGTATGGCTGCGGCGAAGGCGAGTGCGGCGCCTGCACCATCAGGGTCGACGGCCAGACCGTCAACTCGTGTCTGATGTTCGCGGTCGATTGCCACGGCCGCGACATCCAGACCATCGAGGGCCTGGCGACCACGCCGCTCGGCGAGACGCTCAACCACGCCCTGGTCGAGCATGGCGCGGTGCAGTGCGGCTTCTGCACCCCCGGGATCATGATGCAGGCCCAGCAGGTTCTCAGCGCCAATCCCGCCGCCAGCCGCGAGGAAATTCAGCGCGGTCTCGAGGGCAATCTCTGCCGCTGCACCGGCTACCGCAAGATTCTCGACGCGATCGAAGCGGTGGCGCAGCCGGCGCCGGCCGCGGACTGAGGAGCACGAAGTGGCAACGACAATGCGCGATGAAACGGTTGCGGACTCGCTGATCGGGCGACGCGTTCCGAAACTCGACGCGCCGGACAAGGCGAGCGGTCGCACACGCTACGTGCACGACATCAATGTCCCCGGCCAGCTGCACGCGAAGATCCTGCGCTCGACGGAAGTGCACGCGCGCATCGTCTCGATCGACGTCGAGGCGGCGCGCCGCGTGCCGGGCGTACATGCGGTCATCACCGCCGCAGACGTGCCCTGGCAGCGCCCGATCGGCATCACCAAAGATCACATGCCGCTCAAAGGCGATATCGTGCGCAGCCGGCGCGACGAGATCGCCGCGGTTGCCGCCGATACCGTCGAAGCCGCCGAGGAGGCGCTGCGCCTGATTCGCGTCACATACGAGCCGCTGCCGATCGTCAGCAGCAGCGCCGCGGCGCTGCGGCCGGGAGCGCCGCTGCTTCACGGCGAGGACCTGCGCATTCCCGGACGCAACGGCGCGCTCGAAGTCGCTCACAAGGCGTGCACCGACAACGTTTCGATGGTCTACGAGTACAACCATGGAGACGTCACGCAGGGCGAGCGCGAGTCTGCGGTGGTCGTCGAGGACGTCTTCTGGCTTCACTACGTCACCCATTGCTGCATGGGCGTCTCCGGCGTCATTGCCGAGTTCGATGCAAGCGGCAATCTGCTGCTCCATTCGAACACGCAGGTGCCGTTTCTGCATAAACGCGAGTTCGCCGAGCTGCTCGGGATCGACCCGGGGCGCATCCGCATCATTCAGCCGCCCATCGGCGGCGGGTTCGGCTCCAAGCTCGACATCTACCCGTTCGAGCCGATAGCGATCTTTCTTGCGAAAATCACCCACCGGCCGGTCAAGCTGGTGTTCACGCGCGAGGAGGAGTTCATCGCGTCGCCGACCCGGCAACCCGTGCTGCTCAAGCTGCGCTCCGGTTGTGACAGCGAAGGGCGGCTCACCTTCCGCAGCGTCGACACAATCCACGACAACGGCGCCTACACGTCCTGGGGCGCGACCACGCCGTTCGTGATGATGCAGACGATTTCCTCCCTGTATCGGGTACCGCACTGTCACTACCGGACGCGGGCCGTATACACCAACAACCCCTATGCGGGATCTTTCCGCGGCTACGGCAATCTGCAGGCGACCTTCGCCGTCGAAGCTCACATGGACAAGCTGGCCGACGCCCTGGGCATGGACGCGCTGGAATTCCGGCTGCGCAATGCCCAGGATCCGGGCGAATCGACGCCCCAGGGAATGCATTTCCGCTCCTGCGGCTTCAAGCCGTGCCTCAACACGGCGGCCGAGCGCAGCGACTACCAGCGCAAGCGCCGCGCGAACCTCGAGCGCTGGAACGATGGCAACCCCATCAAGCGCGGCGTGGGGATGGCATCGATGCTGCACGTCGGCGGCGGAGCCAAAATGTATCCTTCGGACGGCTGCGGAACGATCATCAAGCTCGATGACTTCGCGAAAGTCACGCTGATCACCGGCGCATCCGAAATCGGCCAGGGTTCCGAGACGGTTCTCGCGTTGCTCGTCTGTGAGGAACTCGGGCTGCCGATAGATGCCGTCACCGTGGTCAACAATGACACGGCGATCACGCCCTGGGACGTCGGCGTACACGCCTCCCGGACGACCTTCATCGGCGGCAACTCGGCGATCGGAGCGGCGCGCAAGGCAAAGCGCAAGATCCTGGAGGCTGCCGCCTCCAAGGCCGGACGCGGGCCAGACGAACTCGACCTGCGCGACGGCCACATCGTGGTCAAGGCGAGCGGCGAGCGCGTTCAGGAGGTCGGCAGATTCCTGCGCTCGCTGCACTTTTCCGAAAAAGCGGACCTCGTGATGACGACCTACTATTACGAACCGCCGAGCGTGCATCTCGACCGTGAATACAAAGGTGACGTTTCGGCGGCTTATGCGTGGGGGACCCAGGTCGCCGAAGTCGAAGTCGACACCGACACGGGAATCGTGCGACTGCTGAAGATCACGGCGGCGCACGACGTCGGACGCGTGCTCAATCGCCTCGGCATCGAAGGGCAGATCGAAGGCGGAATCGTCATGGGACAGGGCTACGCGTTGACCGAGGATCTGCTGGTCGAGAATGGCGTGATCAGGAATCCGAACTTCCGCGACTACAAACTGGTGACCGCGCCTGAGATACCGGAAGTCGACGTCTCATTCATCGAGACCATGGACGGCGAAGGTCCTCAGGGCGCCAAAGGCGTCGGCGAAGCGCCCGCAATCTGCATTGCGGCCGCGGTAGCGAACGCCATATACAATGCGACGGGCGTGCGCATCTGCACCCTGCCCTTCACTCCCGAAAAGGTCTACCGGGCGCTGCGCGGCCGCGATGTTGCCCCGAAATGGCCCGAGAGCGCCGCGTGAACCCGAGGCCGGTCGTCCTCAGCCTGGAGCAGGCATTATCGCTTCCCTCGGCGACGCTGCGGTTCGCGCAGCTCGGCTGGCGGGTCATTCGGATCGAGTCGACGCCCTCCGGCGACGCGCTGCCCGGCGATCCCAACCGCTACATCGGCGAGCAGATCGCCGATGGCGATCGGCGCAGTTATTTCGTGGCGCCGAACGTCGGCAAGGAAGCGATCGCACTGAACCTGAAGGACGAACGCGGCAGAGCGATCCTGCGCCAGTTGATCCGCGGTCTCGACGTCGACGTCTTCTGCTGCAACACGCTGCCGTCACGCTACCGGCCGCTCGGTATCGACTACGCGACGTTGAGCGCCGAGCGGCCCGGCCTGATCTGGGCGGGCATCTCCGCTCTGGGCCCGGAATGGCCCGATACGCCGGGCTACGATCCGGTCATTCAGGCGATGTGCGGCTACATGGCCCTGACCGGCGCGCACGACGGACCGCCCACCCTGATGGGAATTCCCGTGGTGGATCTGAAGGCCGGTGACGAACTCTATGCCAATGTGCTGCTCGCCCTGCTCGAGCGCACCGGCAGCGGCAAGGGCCGGGAAATTCATGTCTCGATGCTCCAGGCCGCGGCGTCCTGGCTGTTGACCTTCCTGCCGTTGCTGGACTTCGATGCGGCGCCTTCGGACCTCACCCGGTCGGGGAACGCGCATCGCAAGTTCATTCCGACCAATGTCTATCCGGCTCGCGACGGCTTCGTTTACCTCGCCATCGGCTCTGACCTGCAGTGGCGCCGTTTGACGGCCATACCCGGCTTCGAGTCGCTGGCGAGCGCCGCCCGCGCCACCAACGAAGGCCGGGACCGCGAGCGCGACGCGCTGTACCGGGAACTCGGCGCAATCACCGCGTCGCGCCCGGCGGATGAACTGCTGGCGCAGTTCCGCGCGGCAACCCTGCCGGCCACCAAAATCCTGGAACTGGCGGCGGTGCGTGACCTTGCGCCGCTGCGCGACCACCTGACGAGGACGACGCTTCCCGACGGCCGTACGGTGCGCATGCAGCCGATGCCGGTCGAGCGCCCCGATGCGAAGCGGCACTTCGCGTTCCCGCCCAGATACGCGGCCGACACCCGGCGCATTCTCGTCGAAGCCGGCTGCGAGCCACAGCAGGTCGACGCGTGGGCGCGGGACGGGGTCGTCGTCTGAAGGGTCTGCGGCGCTCGCCGGGCGCCGTGTATAGATAGCTCTGGAGAAGTACGATGCAGCTGCGGGCCTCAATTCCGTATCGAGCCTACTGGTCGACGCCGTTCGCGAGATGGCAGGGGGCGTTCGCCCACCTGCACAGTCTGCGCTTTGCCGCACACGTGGCGCGGGCGGAGTTCGCGCGCCGCAAATTCGACCCGGGCATGATTGAATTCGGCGTCCTCGGGATGACGCGCCCGGAACGCAATGGCTTTTACGGCCTGCCGTGGCTGATGGGTCTCGCCGGTGCCGGCCAGGTTGCCGGCCCGACCGTGTCACAAGCCTGCGCCACCAGCATGCGTGCTCTGTCGGTGGTCGCGCGCGAGGTGTCCACCGGCGAAGCGAAGGTTGCCATCGCGATCGCCTGTGACCGCACGTCCAACGGGCCGCACATCTACTATCCGAACCCGGCCGGTATGGGCGGCACCGGGGAAGCCGAGGACTTCATTCTCGAGAACATGGCATGCGACCCGCTCGGCGGACATTCCATGGTTCAGACGGCCGAAAACGTCGCGCGCCGCTTCGGGATCGATACGGCCCGTCAGCATGAACTGGTGCTGCGGCGCGAAGCGCAATATCGCGAGGCACTGGCGCACGAGCGGCGTTTCCAGAAAGGATACATGACGATTCCGTTTCCGGTGCCCGACGCGCGCTTGCGCAAGACTCAGACGAGTCTCGACGGCGACGAGGGCGTGCGGTTTTCCACCGCCGAGGGACTCGCCACATTGAAGCCGGTCATCGAAGGCGGCACGGTCACTTTCGGCGGTCAGACTCATCCGGCCGACGGCAGCGCGGCGATCATCGTCACCAGCCCCGAGCGCGCCCGTGAGATCAGCGCGGACCCCGCCGTGTCCATCGAGATCCTCGGCTTCGGCCAGTCACGCGCCGAGCTCGCCTATATGCCGGAGGCACCGATTGCAGCCGCCGAGCGCGCCCTCGCATTCGCCGGAGTGAGCATCCGGGAACTCGCTGCGATCAACACGCACAACCCGTTCATCGTGAATGATCTCGCCTTTGCGCAAGCGACCGGCGCCGATCCGGACACGATGAACGCCCGTGGATGCTCTCTCGTCTACGGCCACCCCAATGCCCCGACCGGCCTGCGTTCCACGATCGAGCTCATCGAGCAGCTCGTCGAGCGCGGTGGCGGGCTGGGGCTGTTCACCGGGTGCGCCGCCGGCGATTCGGCAATGGCGGTCGTCATCCGTGTCGATGCCCCGCGCCGCTGAGCGCCGTTCAGCGGTGCTCAGCCGGTGCGGGTGAAGTCCGCTTCGCGCCGCTCGCCGAAGGCCGTGATGCCCTCGCGCGCGGCGGCGGTGCAGGCGCTGGCTCCGAACGCGGCGTAGCCCACCTCGAGCGCTTCGGCCCAGGATTGGGCCGCGGCGGCCGCCACGATGGCTTCGTCGACGATCGCGCGGACCGCGGCGCTGAGCTGCACGCCCTCGGCGCTCACGGCCGCAATGGCCGGCGGCGGGCTGATCTGCACCGGGCCGTCGACGGGCGCCGGCACCCGCCCGACGAGCGAGTGCACGCGCGCCACCGCCCGAGCCACGAGGCCCGAGGCGTCCTCGCACACCTCGAGCACGCCATGGCGAGCCGCGGCTTGCGAGTCGATGCGTTCGGCCTGCTGCAGCATCCGGTGAAAGAGCGCGGCCGCCTGCGGCCAGCGCCGGTATGGCACGGCGAGGCCGCCGATGCCCGGTACGATTCCGAGTCCGATTTCGGGAAACTGCAGTTTCACGTCCCGGGTTGCGACGATGGCGTGACAGCGCAGCGCCAGTTCGAGCCCGCCACCCAGGGCGAGACCGTTGAGTGCGGCCACGACCGGCTTTTCGGCGCCGTCGAGCGCGATCAGCAGACGGGAACAGGCGCGCGCATATTCGCGCGAGGCGGCGGCGTCGCCGAGCATCGCCGGGAACCGTCCGATGTCGGCCCCGGCGCAGAAGGCGCGCGGCCCATAGCCAGTGATGACGAAGCCGGCCGTGCCCGCGTCGGTCATCCGCTCGCGCAGAATCGCCAGGATCTCGTCGTTGAGTTCGTCATGCAGCGCGTTCAGCGCCTCCGGTCGACGAATGGTGATCACGCAGACGCCGTCGATCTCATCAATGAGCACGTCGCGCCTGAAATCGACGTAAGCGCCGAGCGGCCGGGTGCGCGCAGGCATGCCGGGTCGTTGCTCGCCCAGGCGGGCCAGCACCCGATCGACTTCCTGCTCCCCGGCGCGGCGCATCAGCTCGAGAGGGCCGCGCTTCAGGCCGAATGCGAGGCGGCAGCCGAGCTCGAGATCCGCCGGCCGTCCGATGTCGCGGTCGAGGATATCCGCAGCCTGAGAATACAGAATGCCGAGCAGGCGATCGCGAATGTCCAGGCGCACGCCCTCATCGATCGCGGCGGCCTGCGCCCCGCGCGCCGGCAGCTTCCAACGCTCGACGGATGAGAAAATGCGTGCCGGCCGGTAGTGCTCGCCCTCTTCCTCGGCCTGCAGAGTGTTCGTCTCGACGATGATCGGATTGCCGTTTGCCAGGTTGAGGACGAAGAACGGTCCGGCGTGCACGAACTCGCCTGCCACCGCATCGATCTGCGCCGCCTGCGCCCGATCGAGCAGATTCGCGGCTTCATTGCACCAATTGTCGAAAATACGATCGAGCATGAAGCACACGGCGTCGCGTGTCACCAGCGGCACCTTGCCGGTGGCCGCAAACACCCAGCGGAACCAGTCGATCACGCCGTCCTCGGCGCCCGCCCAGTCGATCACCTCGACGATCGGATTCTGAAATGCCGGGGCGAAGAAATGCGTGACGGTCGCGCGCTCCGGGTGCGCAAGATGACCGAACAGGCGGCTCGCCGGCAGTGAACTCGTATTCGAAGAGATGACCGCCGACGGCGCCACCACCGCTTCGACCTGCGAGAAAATGCGCCGCTTGAGCGCAAGATCTTCCGTGGCCGCCTCGATGACCCAGTCGCAGCCGGCGAGCGCGCCATAATCGGTGGTCGGCGCAAGACCGGCACGAACCGAAGCGGCCCGTTCGGCGGAAATCTTCCTGCGTTGCAGGCCCTTCTCGAGGTAACCGTGGATCCGTTCCTGGGCACGCGCCAGCGCCGCCGGCGCGATGTCGACCAGGACCAGCTTCAGTCCTGGAATCTCGCTGGCAAGGTAATACGCGATGTCCGGTCCGATGGTGCCGGCGCCGATGACGCCGACCGAGCGCGGGAGCGTCCGCGATGGACGGATGAGAGCGGGGTTGGCGGGGGTATCTCTCAGACGCACGTCGGCCTCCGTGATCACGTAGGGGAACCTGGCCCTGCGAGCCTGCGGAACCGCCCGGCGTACCATGTGTCGGCGACGCTGCGGGCCGGCGCAGTCTTGACAGGATTGCTGTGCACAGTATACAAGATACGCGGACTTTCGAAAGTGGGAACCTGCGGTACCTGCCGCCGACGGTGCACCACGATCGCCCCAGGGCTCCGATGATCTGCTGCCCGAACACGCGCGCGCCCGCCGGTGGCGCGCAGGAATTCGTCCGTTGACCGACGCCGACGATCTGCTGCACACCAGGCCCGACAAATCCGTCTCGGCACGCGAGTTCGGCGTGGCGAGCGACATGCAGGTGCCTGCGTTCTCGCATCCGAACGAATATGTCCCCGAGCGGGATCAGACCTACCGATTCGATCCCGAAACCACCCTGGCGATCCTTGCCGGCTTTGCATTCAACCGCCGCGTGATGATCCAGGGCTACCACGGCACGGGCAAGTCGACGCACATCGAGCAGGTTGCCGCGGTACTCAACTGGCCGCTGATCCGCATCAACCTCGATGGGCACATCAGCCGCTCCGATCTGGTTGGCCGGGACGCGATCGTCCTGCGCGACGGCCGCCAGGTGACCGAGTTTCGCGAAGGGCTGCTGCCGTGGGCGCTGCAAAGAGCCGTCGCGCTCACCTTCGACGAATACGACGCCGGCCGTCCGGACGTGATGTTCGTGATCCAGCGGGTCCTCGAGGCGAACGGCCGGTTCACGCTGGTGGACCAGAACCGCGTCATCAGCCCACATCCTCATTTCCGGCTGTTCGGCACCGCGAACACGCTCGGGCTCGGCGATGCCACCGGGCTGTATC
>JAKAFQ010000161.1 GCA_021817875.1 Pseudomonadota bacterium | reverse complement strand
GGTGGACTCACTTCCTATGGCATCCGTGGAGGGGGCAAGGCCACCGCCTACGGTATCCGTGGCGGCGGCAAGTCCACCTCGGTGAAGATGGGCATCCGCGGCGGCGGGCTGAGCACCTACGGCATTCGCGGCGGTGGACTCACTTCCTATGGCATCCGTGGAGGGGGCAAGGCCACCGCCTACGGTATCCGCGGCGGCGGCAAGTCCACCTCGGTGAAGATGGGCATCCGCGGCGGAGGTTGATGCCTGCAGCGGTCGCCGTGTTGCCTACCTGACTTCCGGCGACCGCTGTTCTCAGCGGCTCACCTCGGCCCTTAGTTCCTTGCGCAGTATCTTTCCCACGTTGCTCTTGGGAAGCTCGCGCCTGAAATAGACGAATTTCGGCACCTTGTAGCCGGCCAGGGACTGGCGGCAGTGCTCGATGATGTCCTGTTCGGTGACCCTGGGATCTTTCAGTACGACGTACAGGGCGACCACCTCTCCGGAGTGAGGGTCGGGCTGCGCCACGGCGGCGACTTCCAGAACTCCCGGGAGGGTCGCCACGACCTCCTCCACCTCGTTCGGATAGACGTTGAACCCTGACACCAGGATCAGGTCTTTCTTGCGGTCCTGCAGGTACACATAGCCGCGCTCATCGAGGTAGCCGACATCACCGGTGCGCAGCCACCCTCCCGGCAGCATGACCTTGGCGGTCTCATCGGGGCGATTCCAATAGCCGCGCATCACCTGCGGCCCGCGCACGCAGACTTCGCCGCTTTCACCGAGCGGCAGATCGTTGCCGGCTTCGTCTTTGACCGCAACGTCGGTGGAGGGGACGGGCAAGCCGACCGAACCGTTGAAATCCTGGTCCAGGGGGTTGATCGCCACCGCCGGCGACGTCTCGGTGAGTCCCCAGGCCTGGGTCAGGATATTGCCCGTGACCTCTTTCCAGCGCCGCGCCACCGAGGGCTGCACCGCCATGCCCCCGCCGAGCGTGATCCGGAGGTGGGTGAAATCCACCTTGTCGAAGCCCGGCGTGTGCAACAGAGCATTGAACAGTGTATTCACGCCGCTGAAGTACTCGAACGGATGCCTGTTCATCTCCGCCACCAGAGCCGGGAAATCCCGCGCATTGATGATCAGCACGTTCTTCCAGCCGATGTAGGCGAACAGCAGGCAGTTCGCGGTGAGCGCGAACACGTGGTACAGCGGTATCGCGGTGATCAGCACGCCGGGCTCATGCGAGAAGCGCGGGCCGAGCCAGGCCTCCGCCTGCAGGATGTTGGCGCAGAGATTGCCATGGGTCAGCATGGCTCCCTTGGCGACGCCGGTGGTCCCGCCGGTATACTGCAGAAAGGCCACGTCTTCCGGAACAGTCTCGACGGGGCGCAGCGTCATCCGTCCGCCGGAGCGCACCGCATCGCGGAAGGACTGAGCGCCCGGAATGTGCCACGGCGGCACCTGCTTGCGCCGGTGGCGCACGATGTAATTGACGAGCCAGGACTTCGGCGGCGGGAGGAAATCCCCGACCGCCGTCACCAGGATCTGCTTCAGTCCGCAGCGTGGCGCCACCTGCGCCACCACATGCGCGAAGTTCTCCAGCACCACGATCGCCGCCGCACCGGAATCAGTCAGCTGGTGCTCGAGCTCGCGGGCGGTATACAGCGGATTGGTGTTGACCACGATGAGACCGGCGCGCAGGGCGCCGAACAGCGCGATCGGATACTGCAGGGTGTTGGGCAGCATGATGGCGACGCGATCGCCCTTGGCGAGACCCGCCGACTGCAGCCACGCCGCGAACGCGCCAGACAGGGCTTCGAGTTGTGCGAAGGTGAGCACCCGGCCGAACTGCTCGTACGCCGGCCGATCCCCGTATGCCGCACAGGCACGACTGGGGAGCGTCGCCAGCGAGGTGAGCCGCGCCGGCTCTATTTCGGTGGGCACGCCCGGCGGATAGGACTTCAGCCAGATTCGATTCATCGGTTCTTCGCCCCCTTCGGATGAGTTCGTCCGGCGGATGATCGCCTCGGCGCAGGCTGTGCGGGTCGACGGCCAGTCTAGCCTTCCCCATCGAGAGGTGAAATGTGCCCGGTACCTACAGCGCGCCCTGGCCGATCCCGCCGCGGCCTCGCGGCTCGATCAGGCGCTGCTCAGCCCGCGGCATTGCGCCGCGGCGCGCCGTCGCCGAGGAAGTACTCGATCTTGTCGCGATAGCTGCGCGAGAGCTTCAATTCCTGACCTCCGTCAAGCGTCAGGAAGTATTCTCCGTTCATGTGCGCCCGCAGGCTCCTGACGTAGCGCAGGTTGACGATGGTGGAGCGGTGGACACGCTGGAAGAGCGCCGGATCGAGGATTTCCTCGAGCTGCTTCATGGTGCCGCGCAGGATGTGGGTGGTGCCCTCGGCATGCACACACATGTAATCGCCCGCCGCGTCGATCCACTGGATCGAGGCGACCGGCACGCGCGCCGTGTGGCGGCCCTGGCGGATGGGCAGGATCTGCGGACGGCGCGTATCGAGTGCCGTGCCGCCCTGGGCCAGCAGCGCCTCGATGTCGAGTTCCCCGGAGCCGGTCATCTCGGCGACGACCGCCATCAGCTTGTCGCGCTGATCCATCGCATGGCGCGCCACGAGGTTCTGGCGCACCCGCTCGAGCGTCAGGTCGAAGCGCTGCGCGTCAATGGGCTTGAGAAGGTAGTCGAGGGCGCTCGCCTCGAATGCCCGCAGGGCGTACTGATCGTACGCGGTCACGAAGACCACCAGGGGCAGATCGTCCTGAGGCACCCGCGTCAGCACCTCGAAGCCGGAAAACGCCGGCATCTGGATATCGAGAAATACCAGATCCGGCCGCTCCCGCTGGATCATGCGCACCGCATCCCGGCCGTTACCGCATTCTCCGACCACCTCGAAATCGCCCGCGCCGCGCAGACGCACCTCGATTCCGCGCCTCGAGAGCGCCTCGTCGTCGACGATGACGGTCTTGATCTTCATGTGCTCATGGGCCGCGGAACCGGGACACATCATGGTACCGCAATCCTCGCGGACGCGGTCGCGTCAGCCCGAGCCGGGCTCAAGGGGCCACGAGAGGATCCCCCAGGCGCTCGATCGGCATCGATCGGGCCAGGATCCGGCCCTGGGCGAAATCGCAGCCGACCCCGGTCAGCCAGCGCACGGCCGGCTGCGTATCAATGTGCTGTGCCGCGCAATGGATGCCGAGCACCTTCACCGCCTGCACGATCGCCACCACCATGGCCTGAGAGAGCTTGTCCTTCATCACCGTAGCGGTCAGCCGGGAATCAATCTTCACCAGCCGCACCGCCTTGGATCGCAGCAGCGGAACCACCGCGGAATCGAACGAAAAGCCGTCGACGACCACGAAACATCCCAGCCGCTCGCATCCGCCGATGAACCGCTCGACCTGGGCGCGGCGCTGAACGCACAGCGGCTCGGCGATTTCGAACCCGAGGGTATCGGCGGAGATGCCGCTTCTGGCGAACTGCGCGCCCAAGTACCGCAGGAACCGGTCGTCCTCGAGCGTGGCGATGGACAGATTGAGCGTGAAGCCGGTCGGCTCCTGCGTCCAGGCCGAGCGGTGCGCCGCAAGCCAGGACAGCAGTCCCTGCACGGCCATTACATCGAGCGCGGCCGGATCGCGGTTCTGGCGGGGAGTGCCCCGGGGCATCACTTCGAACCGGCGCATCCGCCCACCGGCCCGCAATTTGACGAAGGGCAGCACCTCGAGCGGCAATGCGGCCGCGTCCGGTGTCGCCGTTGCGCCCACCGCAGGACCGGCAGGCGCGAACGCCGCGGCCCGCATTGGGTCCACCGCGGGTGCCGGTGGCGCATCGGCATCCGGGCCTGGGACGGGCGGGGTCGCGGCATGAAGGCCGCGGGCCGGGAGCTCCGGTTCGAGTGCCAGTTCCCTGCCTTCCAGGATATCGTCCACAGCCCTGCACGTGAGCGCCCGGTCCGCAGCCGCCGGCGCGTCGGGTAATCGGTCCATCGATGCCTCCGCCGGTCCCGGTGACGCTGGTGACACATCGTCGGCCAGCGACAGCATCAGGCCGGTGGGATCCCTATCCTGCGCGCGCGCGTCAGCCGGCCGCAGAAGCGTGGCCAGATGCTGGATCGCGGTCCGGACAGGCGCCGTCGCCACGCGCTCGAACAGGCCCTCACCGCTGACTTTGAATTCCGCGAGGATCATGACCAGCCCGACCACAGATCCCTGCGGCGGGCGCAGCGGCAGAAAGGCCGCCGTCCGTCCGTCCTCCAGCTTCTGCTCGCACCCGCCGTGACCCTCCTCACGGTCAAAGCCCTCGATGGCCTCGACGACCAGCGCGTGCTCGTCCGGGCCCAACGCGCCTTCGCTGAGCCACAGGACGTTGCCCTGCCGGTCATAGATCGAGACCGAGTGCAGCCTCAGCGGAGGCAGGGCGGCCCGCAGGTCCCAGCCGAGCGCTTCGACGCTCAGCGGCCGGGTGCCGCCCGAGGCCGGTGCCTCGGCGGGATACGCGGCGTGCGCGAGTGGTGGCTGCAGAGCTTTTCCCAGGAAGGAGCGCATGAGGATCTCGTGTCTCCAGAGAGTGACAGCATACTCCATGCGCCGCTGTGATTTCCCTCGCTTTCCCCACATTACATGTGGCGCCAGGCCGCAGCGCCGGACCGTCCGCGGAATTTTTCACGCCGGCTTGTCATATTCAAGACCCGAGCAGTCCGATGCGTGCGTCGGGGCTCGGGTGCGGACCACCTCAGCCGGCCGCGGCCGTAATCGCCCGACGCGCCCGTACGGAAAGGCATGAACCTACTGACGGGAAGGATACGTTACCACTCAGTAGGATAACGCGGGAAAACGGGTACACTAGCCGTGGTGCATTACTCGATGGGAGTCGACCTATGTATCGCGCGCCGCTGAGAGAGCTGCGTTTCGTGCTCGAGGAACTGCTCAATGCCGGACAGCTCGCCGCCTGTCCCGCCTTGGCCGACTACTCCGACGAGCTCGGTGCCTCCATTCTCGAGGAGGCCGGCCGGTTCGCCGAAACGGTGCTCGAGCCGCTGAACCGCGCAGGAGATCGCGAAGGAGCCCACTGGAGTCCCGAAGGCGTGCGCGCAGCCGCAGGATTCAAGGACGCCTACCGGAGATACGTCGAGGGAGGCTGGCCGCAGCTCGGAGCCGACCCACGCTTCGGCGGCCAGCGCGTGCCACAGCCTGTGAGCAGCGCCATGCAGGAGATCATTGCTTCTGCAAACCTCGCGTTCAAGCTCTGCCCGATGCTCACCCATGGCGCCGTGCACGCCCTCGAACTCTGCGGCTCGGAGGCGCAGCAGCGGCTGTTTCTGCCGAAGATGGTGCGCGGCGAGTGGACCGGCACCATGGTGCTCACCGAGCCGCAGGCAGGCTCGGACCTTTCGCTGGTGCGTACACGCGCCACGCCGGAGGCGGACCGGTATCGCCTGTTCGGGCAGAAGATCTTCATCACGTGGGGCGATCACGATTTCACCGAAAACACCATCCACCTGGTGCTCGCGCGCATCGATGGCGCCCCGCCAGGCGTCAAGGGACTGTCGCTGTTCATCGTGCCGAAAGTGTTGGTCGACTCCGACGGCTCCCTGGGCGAGCGCAACGAGGTGCGCTGTGTGTCCATCGAGCACAAGCTCGGCATCCACGCCAGCCCGACCTGCGTCATGCAATACGGCCATGACCGGGGCGCGGTCGGCTACCGGGTCGGCGAGCCGGGACACGGTCTCGAATACATGTTCGTCATGATGAACACCGCCCGCCTCGCGGTCGGCGTCGAAGGCTATGCGGTGGGCGAGCGCGCCTTCCAGCAGGCGGCGGAATACGCCCGCACGCGCTTGCAGGGCAGTGCGCCGGGAACTCGGGCCTCGGCGCCCTCGCCGATCATTCAGCACCCCGACGTGCGTCGCATGCTGCTGGCCATGAAAGCGGGCACCGAGGCGTCCCGGGCGTTGGCGCTCTACGCGGGCATGCAGCTCGAACTGGGTGCTCATCACCCGGATAGCGCGCTGCGCGCTGCGGCCCAGGCTCGCGGGGAGCTGCTGATACCCATCGTCAAGGGATGGTGCACCGAGACCGGCAACGAGACCGCCGCGATGGCCGTACAGGTACACGGCGGCATGGGCTTCATCGAAGAGACCGGGGTTGCGCAGTACCTGCGTGATGCCCGTATCACCACCATTTACGAGGGCACGACCGGCATCCAGTCGAATGATCTCGTCGGCCGCAAGCTCGCGCGCGACCGCGGAGCCGCGATGGCCAGCCTCCTGGCGGACATGCGCCGGGAACTCCAGGGGCTCGATGCCCGCGACCCGGCGGTTCGGGACACGCGAGACGGCGCGCTACGTGCAGCCGGGTTTCTGGAGACAGCGACCCGCACGCTGCTCGAGCAGCAGGCGCAGAACCCGGTGCACGGCTTTGCCGTGTCGGTACCTTATCTCAAGCTCTGTGGCCTGAGCATCGGCGGTTGGCTGCTCGCCCGCTCCGCTGCCATCGCCGCGGCCCGCCGGGAAAGCGCTGACCAAGAGTTCTATCAGGCCAAGATCCGTTCGGCGCTGTTTTTCGCCAGGCAGATGCTGCCGGCGGCCGCCGGTCTCGCCGAGGTGGTCGCGAGCGGCGCCGCGAGCGTACTCGACACGGACGCGGAGCTCGTCTGAGGCGGACCCTGGGCACGCTCCGGTCGGATGGATGCGGCACCGGCGCGCCGCGTGCCCGATCCCGGGGCACCCACCGCAAGCGCAGCAGCGCGATTCATCTGGTCGATCGAATGTATAATATTAATAGATAACATCGATCCAGAGACGGAGAGGTGTGCCCGTGACCGATATCAAGCTCAAAGACCTGCGCTACCTGGTGGCGGTTGCCGACACGCGCCACTTCGGGCGGGCCGCCGAGCGTTGCTTCGTCAGCCAGCCGACGCTTTCGGCACAACTGAAAAAGCTCGAGGAGTACCTCGGCGTTGCCCTGATCGAGCGTCAACCGAACAATGTGACGCTCACCGGCGCGGGAGAGCAGATCGTCGCACGTGCGCGGCACATCCTGGCGGCGTGCGATGAGGTGACCGCGCTGGCGCGCGCCCATCGCGACCCCCTGGCAGGCAGGCTCCGGGTCGCGCTGCTGCCCACCATCGGTCCGTATCTGCTGCCGCTGGTGGCCCGGCCGCTTCACCGGGCAATGCCGCGCCTGCAGCTGTACCTGTACGAATACCAGACCGAGACCATGCTCGCGAAGCTCAGAAGCGGCGAGTTGGATCTCGGTATTCTGGCGCTGCCGGTCGATCTCGAGGGACTGCAGGCGCGGGAGTTGTATGCCGAGCCGTTCAGCGTCGCGCTGCCCGCGGGCCACCGCCTCGCCGGACGCCACCGTATCCAGGCGAGCGACCTGGAGGGAGAGACGCTGTTGCTGCTGGAGGAGGGCCACTGCCTGCGCGAACAGGCGCTCGCGGTCTGCAACCGGACCGGCACCGCAGAAAGTCACGACTTCCGCGCCACCAGCCTCGAGACTCTGCGGCAGATGGTGGCCACCGGCGCGGGCATCACGCTCTTGCCGCAGCTCGCCACCCAGGGCGCCCAGGGCAGTGCGCGGGGCGTGGTGGTGCTGCCGTTCGCCCGACCCGCCCCCAGCCGCCGCATCGGTGCGATCTGGCGCCGGAGCACCGCCCGCGGGCCGGCCATCGACACGGTGTGTGACCTGATTGCCAGACGCGCCGGATGAGGCGGGCACTCTGGCATAATCGCCCGCCGTGAGCCGCATCCCAGCCTCCATGGACCACGTGACCCCATACGACCGGTTCTGCTGGAGCGATGCCGAGGTCGAGCGGCTGTTGGTCTCAGGGGAGCAGCGGCAGGCCCTCAGGGCCTACTTCGGCGCCGCGGAATACCGGACGCTCGCGCGCCTGGCGCGTGCGGCGCAACAGCTCGACACGCGGCAGTCCCTGCCGCACGTCTTCGTGATCCCGGGCATCCTCGGCTCGCAGCTGGGACTGCGCCGGCGCGCGCCGCTGCCCGACGACGTGCTGTGGCTCGATCCGCTCGATATCCAGAGCGGCCGCCTCGCGCTGTTGAATCCTGAGGCCGGCGCGCCCATCGTGCCGCTCGGCACGGTGCTGTATTCTCACCTCAGGCTGAAGTTATATCTGCGCGCGCGCGGCTTCGCGGTCACGCTGTATGACTATGACTGGCGGCTCGACATCGAAACATCGGCAGCGGCGCTGGCCGAGAGGCTGCGGGCGCACGGCCCGGGACGCGCCGCGATCGTCGCGCACAGCATGGGCGGACTGCTCAGCCGT
>JAKAFQ010000160.1 GCA_021817875.1 Pseudomonadota bacterium | reverse complement strand
GGCCGAAGTGGTGTTGGTCAGCGGGCCGGTTGCGCTGCCGACGCCACCCGGGGTGCGCCGTGTGGACGTGGAAAGCGCCGAGGGAATGCTTGCGGCGGTGCAGCGTGAGGTGGCGCAGACACACATTTTCATCTCCACGGCCGCGGTGGCCGATTACCGTCCCGCGAACCCCGCCGAACAGAAGATCAAGAAAACCTCCGACCGGCTGCACCTCGACATGGAGCGCACGGTGGACATACTGGCGACGGTGGCCGGACGTGCGGCACGACCGTTCGTGGTGGGCTTCGCCGCCGAGACCGAGTCGGTGGAGCAGAACGCGCGGACCAAGCTGCTCAGGAAAAACCTCGATATGATCGCGGCCAACGAGGTCAGCCACACCAAGGGTTTCGATTGCGAGGACAACCACCTGGTGTTGTTGTGGCGCAATGCGCGCCAGGACCTCGGCAGCGGGCCGAAGCTCGCGCTGGCGCGTGAGCTGGTGCGTCTGATCGCAGAGACCTACACCGCGTCCGTCGCGGCGACCTCTCAACCCGACACGGTCCGCGCTTGAGCAACGTGCCAGCCGCGGCGCGACCGCTCAAGGTCAGGATCCTCGACCGACGCCTCGGGAGGGAGTTTCCGCTGCCGGCGTATGCGACAGCGGGCTCCGCCGGCATGGATCTGCGCGCCTGTCTCGATGGGCCGCTGATGCTTCAGCCGGGGCGTGCGGAGCTGATCCCCACGGGCATGGCGATCCACGTGCACGATCCGGGGCTCGCGGCCGTGATCCTGCCGCGCTCGGGCCTCGGCCACAAGCACGGCGTGGTGCTCGGGAACCTGGTGGGACTCATCGACTCTGACTACCAGGGTCAGCTCATGGTGTCGTGCTGGAACCGCGCGCACGAACCGTTCGTCATCCAACCCGGCGAGCGCATCGCGCAGCTGGTGGTGGTGCCGGTGGTGCAGGTGGCGCTCGAGGTCGTCGAGTCTTTCGAGGAAAGCACTCGAGGCAGCGGCGGCTTCGGCCACTCCGGCAGACATTGAGGGCGGCCGCTCAGGCGGCGAGCATCCACAGCCCGAATTCGCTCCGGCCGAGCAGGGCACGGAAATTATCCGGCATTGCCTCATGCAGCATGGTTTTCAACAATCCATGCACGCCCAGCGAACCTAATTCCTGCCACATCCGCTGCGTGAGCGGACCGCCTGCGGCCGCCTGCATGATCAGCGCGAGCAGGTACAGCACGATCACGTAGTTGTGCGCGGTCGTGAGATCGAGCGGGTATGAATACACCTTGCAGAAGACCGTATTGCGCAGAATACGCGCCACGAGCGGCGTTTCACCCGCCTCGAGCGTGGGCAGGCCGGCGGGGATCTCCCGTGGCAGCTCGCGCAGCACCGACCGATTCCAGCCGATGAGTCGTGCCAGCATGCCGTGGATGGCGGTGCGCAGCTCGGGCTTCACGGCGGGCAGCGCTTCGGTGCGCCACGCCGGCACGTCGATGGGGCTGCCGTCGGCCAGCGCTCCAAGCAGGCGCGCACCGACGTACAGTCGCCGGCGCAGGGCGATTTCCTCGGCAGCCAGACAATCACACAAGCCCTTCTCGATGTCGCGGAACGATTCCCAGGCAATGACAACCCCGGGTGCGAGGCGATAGGTGTCGGTCGAGCGTGGCGCGGCATGAACCAGCCGCTCCCGCAGATCCTCGGTGCGCTCCTGCGGGCGGATGCCGAGGCCGAGCCGCGCGCTGCCGCAAATCGGACTGAGACCTGCCGCGATGCCTTCCGGTGTACGTGCGAACGAGAATGGAAACACACAACAGGCGCCGAACGGTTGCCGACCGAGAGCCTCGTGGATCAGACATCGGTTGTCTGGACCGAGGAATCTGCATTCCTCCTCGGGTGACTTGAGCCGCAGCCTGCCGTCGCTGCGCACGGGCAGCTTTCGGTCGGCGAGCCGCGGCGCTACCGTCTGCCACGGCAGCGCATCGAGCAGCATCTGCGCCTCGGGCGGCAGCGTGATTTCGTAGTCGTGCCGGCAGCACGCCGCGCTCATGTGACAGCTGAATCGGGCGTCCGGCAATGTCGAGATCGGCAGCGGTGGGCGCCAATAGCGCCGGAAATAACCCGCATCGAACAGGGCGCGCGCCGTGGCCGGCTCCGCCCGGCGCATCCACGGATAGTCGGCGAGTGACTGCAGCAGACCCTCGCGGAAGCTCCAGGGCAGCATGCGCTCCGACGGACTGCACCATACGATCCGCGGTCCATCTTCGGTGGCGCGCACGCCCAAGGCGGCGAACAGCAGGCGCTGGTCGCGGTGTTCCCTGACCTCGAACCACGCAAGCGTCTCGGCCGGATTTCCGCCGCGTGCCAGTTGCCGCAGCGAAGCTTCTCCGAAAAGAGGGAGTCGGCCCTCGCCTCCCAGGCTGATGTCCCGATGAGCTGCGGCGAAGGGTCCGATGCCGGTTGCGCCCGCCGGGCCGATGCCCTCACCCTGGCGCACGGCCGCGTCAGCGGCATGCAGCCGATAGAGCGATTCGCCCCCGTCGGGATCACACAGCGCGCGCAGGAACTCCACGCACAACGCGCTGATCTGCGACGTCTCGAGGTCCGGTTCGCCGGCCTGTGTGGCGTCGGCGTCGCTCATCGGAGCGCCGCCCCGCGCCGCGGCGCGCCCGGCCACAGCGTCGACCGCGCTGCCGGCCTGGTGATCATGGTCGCCGCAGCTGCCGCAGCCAGAATCGTTCCATGGCCGTGAACAGGTGCGTGCGTGCCGCCGGCCCTGAGATGCCGTGCGTTTTGTCGGGGTAGACCAGCAGCTGGTAGGGACGGTTGGCCTCGATCAGCGCCTGGATGAACTGCAGGGTGTTCTGCCAGTGGACGTTATCATCGCCGGTGCCGGCCACGAGCAGCAGCGGATCGTCGAGTTGCCCGGCGGCGGCGACGTCGGAGCTCTCAGCGTATCCGGCCGGGTTCTCGCCGGGCGTCCCCATGTAGCGCTCCGTGTATATCGTGTCGTAGTCCTGCCATTGCGTCACGGGCGCCACCGCGATACCCGCCCGCCACACGCCGGGGGCGTGCGTGAGCGCGTATGCGGCCATGTAGCCGCCGAAGCTCCAGCCCCAGATCCCGATGCGCTTCGGGTTCACCCACGGTTGGCCCTCGAGCCACTTCACCGCGCCGAGCTGATCCGCGAGCGCGAGCCTGCCGAGGTGGAATTTGACCTCGGTCTGGGCGCGATGACTGAAATAGGTGGCGGCGCGATTGTCGGTGGAGAAGAGCACGAAACCCCGTCGTGCCAGCCGCTCGTCGAACAGGAATGACGCGCCTCGCCAGACGTTGCGCACCGACGGCGGCGCATCCGGGCCTCCGTACTGGTACATGATGACCGGATATCGGTGGTGCGGATCGAAGTGGGGCGGCAGGGTGAGGCGCGCGTAGAGTCGCGTGTGACCATCCGCGGCGGGCAAGGTGAGGAAGCGGGGCGCCAGGAACCGGTAGGGCAGCCGGGCCGCTGGCTGGATGGCGGTATGGCGGTGGCTTCTCAGGTTGACCAGCGTGACGCGGGCTGGCGTCACCGCATTGGAATAGGTGTCGATGTAGGCTCGGGCGCCCGGCGCCATGTCGATCAGATGCGTGCCCGGCCGTGTCGTGATCGCAACAGGGTGCCGGCCGCGCAGTGAGACACGATACAGCTCCGTATCGAGCGGACCATGCGTGTAGCGGCTGAAATACACCTCCTGCCGTCTTTCCCTCACGCCGTCGAGCGCGAGCACGTTGTAGTCTCCCGAGGTGATTCTGTATAACTGCCGGCCATCGTGGGCGTACAGATACAGGTGATACCAGCCGTCTTGCGCGTTGCCCCAGATGAATCGTCCGTCGCTGAGGTAATAGGGAGCGCCGTGCACGTCCACCCAGTCAGGATCACTCTGCGTGACCAGCAGCCGCGCCCGGCCCGTATCCGGGTTGGCCGTGAACAGTTGCAGACGGGTCTGAGCACGATTGAGCACCTCGCCGTATACGCGATCCCCCTGCGGCAGCCAGCCGAACCGCGCCAGGTAGGTATCGGGCGTGCCCGCCATGCCCATCCACACCGTCTTCCCGCTCGCGACGTTGCGTATCCCCAGGCGTACGATCGGATTGGGCGTTCCGGCGGTGGGGTATTTCTGCTCATAGATGCGCGGCTGTTCATCGAGGTAATTGACGATGGGAAAACCGTGCACCGGCCGCTCATCGAACTGCAGAAAGGCGATGTAGCGGCTGTCGGGTGACCACGCGTAGCCCGAGCGCAGGTTGAGCTCTTCGGTGTAAACCCAGTCGAGCTCCCCGTTCAACACCTGCGTGCGGCGCGCCGCCACCCGGTGGATCGGGCCACCGCGCACCGCGGCGTAATGGAGCGTGCCGTGAGTCAGGTAGCTGACCCAGCGCTCATCCGGAGAGAGCCGCGGGTTGCGCTTGCCGCCCGCCTGGCGCGTGATCTGTGTGATCCGGCGGGACGAGAGGGTATAAAGATAAACCTGATCGTGGCTGAGGAACAGGATCGCGTCCCCCTTCGGCGACCACCGATAGCTCTTCACCGCGTAGCGGCTGATGCGCTCGCGCTTGATCTGATTCCTGATGGTCCAGACGGGGGCGGCGGCCCCGGCAAGCTGCGCGCTGGAGAGCAGCAGCGAGCGCGTGCCGTGTGCGACGTTGACGAGGTACAGATTCGCACGGCCCGCGGCGCCCTGCCGTAGCAGATAGGTCAGATAGCGCCCGTCGGGGCTCCATTGCACCTGCTCGGGGTGGTAGCCGGTCAGTCCCGGGCGCGCGAAGATCTGCGCGATCGTGTAGTGGGGATTGGCACTTGCGCCGCGCGCCCAGCCCGTCGCCGCAGTGAACATCAGCAGGGCAGTCAGGCCGATCAGGTGCTTCAAGAATTGTCTCCAAGGGGCGCAAGCCGTCCGGCGAAGAGGGGAAATTATAGGCGCGTGCGACCGGCGTCGTTTGCAGTTCGACACCGAGCCTCAGCATGCCGCGCGCACATGGACCGAGCGGCGCGCTGCCGGACGTCCGCAGGGCGTCGATCGGGGCGCGCGTCCCGCCTGCTGACAACCGCCGCGGAATCCGCCGGCGGAAGACGCCATTCGATGCGATGGCGTCTGCGGCTGCGCGTTGCGGCATAATTTCCGTCCCATGCGCTTGCTCTCGCAGAAATCCGGGGCGGCCCGCTGGATCGGTCCGGCCCTGCTCGGGCTGGCACCGCTGTGGCTGATCGGCGCATTTGATCGCGGCCTGTGGACGCCGGACGAGCCGCGGGTGGCGGACATCGACTGGCGCATGGCATTTCAACGGCACTGGACGCTGCCGCAACTCGCCGGCCGGCCGTTTCTCGAGAAACCGCCGCTGTCGTACTGGGCCTCGGCACTGTGCGTGCGGCTCCTCGGCAACACCCCTGATGCCCTGCGCGTGCCGAATCTCCTCTACGCGCTCATTGTTGCGCTCGCCATCGGTGCGCTCGGGTTCGCGATGGACGGCCCGGGCGCCGCGCTGGTCGCGGCATGGGTGGCCGGGAGCGCCCTGACGGCACTGCGGGTGTCGATGTGGCTTGCGCCCGACGCCTGTCTGCTCGCGGCCTGCGCCGTGGCGCTGCTCGGCGCCTATCTCGGCTACCAGGCCCCGCCCGGCCGGCGCAAGCTCTGCGGCTACACGCTGATGCACGCGGGCGCCGCGGCGGGATTCATGGCCAAGAGCGCGGTGGGATGGCTGGTGCCGGGACTGACCCTGCTGACGCTCATCGCCTGGGAACGCCGCTGGCACGAATTGAAGCGCCTCGAGTTGTATGCGGGATTTCTGCTGCAGGCGCTCGTCATCGCTCCCTGGCTGCTCGCCGTGACGCGCACGGCACATGGCCTGCAGGCGCTGCGCGTGATGTTCTGGTACAACCTCGCAGGCCGGTTCATGAGGATCGCCGCGCCGCCCGCTTATCAATACGCCAATGGTCACCGCAACACCTTCGGCAAGTACTTCCTGTGGCTGCCCGTCTATCTTCTCCCCTGGACGGCGCTCGCGGTCGCGGCTGCACGGCGCGCCTGGGAGCGCGCGCGCCTCGGGATCGCGGCCGCGACACCCTGGCGGTTCGCCACTGCCGCGGCGTTGCCGTGGCTCGCGCTGCTGTCCCTGGCGGCCACCGCCCGCGACATCTACGCGGCCCCCGCGTTGCTCGGATTTGCGCTGCTCGTGGGCCTGTGGGCCGCCGAAACCCAGCGCCTGAGGACAGGGGGACACTACGCTTTGATCTGGACGCGCGTCACCGTCGCGCTGCTCGCAGCGGCGTTCACCTTGGCGGTGTTGACGTTGGCGCCAGCACGGCCCGGCGCGCCGGGCGGAGCGTTTGGAGATCTCGCGTTCGCCGCAGCCGTGCCGATCGGGACCGCCTGGGCGCTGAAGCAGGCCGTGCGCGAGCACCGTCGCCGGTGGATCATCGGCAGCTTCGCATGGACCTATGCCGCATTTGCCGTGGCGTTTTGTCTGGGCGCCATCGCGATCTTTCCTGCAATCGACCGGGGGCAGAACCTGCAGGCGCTCGCCCAGCGCATTCATGCGCAGACCCGGCGTGACCGGCTCGCGCTGTTGAATCCGGATGAGACCACGGTGGCCATGCTTGATCGCGGTCTGCTGACACGTGTCACGAGACTGCGGGCGCCGGCCGGGGCCGTCGGCCGGACGGTTGGGCACTGGTTCGCCGCGCAGGGTCCGGCCGCCCGCGTGCTGGTGCTGTTGCCCGGCCACGCAGCCGGCCCGTTCACGCCACTGCTGCAGCGCCTCGATCTGTGGCACCGGGCGGGCGATGGCGAGGCAGGCCATCTGCAATCAGCCGGTGTCGCCGTGATCGCGCACCGCTATGATCTTCCGCAGGGGCGTCGTTATGCGCTGCTCGCACCGCCTGGGAGCTGATGCGCCCTGTTGCGCGGCTCGGGCAAGCATCGGACGGGCTGCGTCTCATCAGACGTCGTGGACCTCGACGCTCTGCCAGCCACTCCGGCTGCGAAAAGCCGACTGCATGCAGACCCGATGATACATGTGACTCGTCGGCTTGCGGTCGCAGCGCGCCGCAGGACAGGCAACAGGAGTGGAGTCCTTGCGATGATGGCCTGTTTCTGCCGGGAGGGCGTCTGCGGCATGCCGACGTCAATCGGACCGCGGACGCGTTCATTCGAGGAGCTGCAATCTCCACAGGCTGTCGATGTATCTTACACATCTTCCCGCCAGTCGCTGTTGTAAAAAAGCCAAACAGCTGATTTTACAGCATTTTTGCTGGGTGGCATGGACGTTGCTCGTGACACACAGCAGGACATCGCATGAATCCGCATGACCACGTCCAGTCTTCGGTGATCAGGCCCCGGTGGCGAAGCGTCGCGGCATCGGCAGGATCCGGCAGCGCGGCGGGCGGTTTGCGGCCGCGGCGCGTGAACTGAAACGGCGGACGAACCCATGCGTCGCGATGACGTCGGTGTATCGCCGAAAACGCTCAACAAGCCATGCAGCAAAGAGGATCAGTCAGTGCGACATACGAACAGCGATGAGCAGATGAGTGCGTGGGTGGTCGATTACAGCGAAGCGAGAGCCAGAGCAATCGCCTGGCTGGGTGAGCGCTACCTGCTGGCGAGGCCCGTCAGGCGACGCCAAGCCCCGGAGCCGAATCAGACCGGCGTCAACACGGCAATTCGCGATTCCTCCTGGCACGCGCCACGTTGATCGCGCCGACCGACCGCTGCGCCGCCGGCAATCAGAAGATTCCGAGCGAAAGACCAGCGGCGAGCGTCGCGCCGAGCTCTTCGCACCGCGCAAGACCGGCCGACGGGATCGTCTTGGGTTTGAGGATTTCCTCGGGTGTCTGCGCATGTGTGCAGACAATGAGGGCTGGGGAGATCGCGCGCAGTCGCCAGCCCGTGGCGATGCGCTCGATCTGACGGGCGGCGTTGCTGCCGTCGCTGCCGGCGCAGATGAGACTCGCGTACGGACGGCCTTCGATGTGTCCGAGCACCGGATAATAGCTGCGATCGAAAAAGTCCTTCATGAGTCCGGAGATCGCCGCCAGGTTCTCCGGGCATGCGAACAGATACCCATCCGAGTCGAGCAGCGCTTTCGGGCCGCTGTCCTTGCAGCACTCGATGCGTACCCGGATGCCCGCCTCGCGAGCGGCACCGGATGCGGCCGCGTGCGCCATCCGGCGCGCACCGCCCGTAACGGAATGATAGACGATCAGCAGTGTCTTCATGAACGTGCGGCCGCGTCCGGCGAAGCGGCAGTGCCTGGACAGTATCCCGGCCAGAGTCTGCGATTTATATCACGCGC
>JAKAFQ010000159.1 GCA_021817875.1 Pseudomonadota bacterium | reverse complement strand
CTGGGATGCAGTGCCACGATCACGAAGGCAAGCGCCAGCCCGCCGACGACCGACCCGGCAATGAACGTCAATCCGCGACCCAGTCGCTGCAGCATGCTCCGCTCTCCTCGTTGCGCCCGCTAGCCGCTCGTGCCGCCGGCGCCAATACGTACTTGCACCCATCCCCGCGGCGCGGCAGCAGATGGGCGTTCGTGTATAATGCCCGGACCTCCGACGAGCCGGAAACTGCGTGATGCGCCTCATGGCGCGCGCGGGAGCCTTTTGACGCGGCGCCGGGGGGCTACAGAGCGGAAATTGGGGGCTGTTCCAATGACCGAGTGCCGAATGGCCTGTGAACTGACCGTTCTCCAGGAGAGTGACTGATGGCTGCGACCGACCCTGCCCGCCCGCGTGCCCCGGAGCCGGCACGCGCGAAGAAAGGCCTGTGGGCATGGATCAACGAGCGCCTGCCCGTCGAGGAGTTCTTCAAGCACGAGCTCACCGAGTATTACGCGCCGAAGAACTTCAATATCTGGTACTTCTTCGGGTCGCTCGCGCTGATGGTGCTGGTGATGCAGATCCTGACCGGGATCTTCCTCACCATGTACTACCACCCGACCGCATCCGGCGCGTATGGCTCCGTTCAGTTCATCATGCGTGAGGTCAGCTGGGGCTGGCTCATCCGCTACATGCACTCGACCGGCGCATCGTTCTTCTTCATCGTGGTCTACCTGCACATGTTCCGCGGGCTCCTCTATGGCTCGTACCGGCGGCCACGCGAGCTGTTGTGGATCATCGGCATGCTGGTGTACCTGGCGCTGATGGCCGAGGCGTTCATGGGCTACGTGCTGCCCTGGGGCAACATGTCGTTCTGGGGCGCACAGGTGATCGTGAACCTCTTCGGCACCATACCGGTGATCGGGTCGGCGCTGGTGCAGTGGATTCGCGGGGATTACGGTATCTCGGGCGCGACGCTCAACCGGCTGTTCGCGCTGCACGTGGCGGCCGTGCCCATCGTGCTGCTGCTGGTGGTCGGGCTGCATCTGGTGGCGTTGCACCGCGTGGGCTCGAACAACCCCGATGGCATCGAGATCAAGGATCATCCGGGACCGGACGGCAAGCCGCTCGACGGCATCCCCTTCCACCCGTACTACACGGTCAAGGACATCATGGGCGTCGGGGCGTTTTTCATCCTGTTCGCGCTGGTGGTGTTCTTCTTCCCGACCTTCCACGGGCTGTTTCTCGAGCCGGCGAACTTTACACGGGCCAATCCCATGTCGACGCCGCCGGACATCCACCCGGTGTGGTACTTCACCCCGTTCTACGCCATTCTGCGCGCCATTCCGAACAAGAGCCTCGGCGCGCTGATGCTGCTGATGGCGCTGGTCTCGCTCGTGCTGCTGCCGTGGCTGGACCGTTCCCCGGTGCGCTCGATCCGTTACAAGGGCTGGATCTCGCGCCTCGCCCTGGCGGTGTTCGTCGTGTGTTTCATCGGGCTCGGCTACCTCGGCATGCAGCCGGTGGAGCCCGTGTACGTGCTGCTGGCCCGCATCTTTGCGGCCGGCTATTTCGCGTTCTTCTGGCTGATGCCGTTCTACTCGCGCATCGATCCCGTCAAACCCGTGCCCGAGAGAGTGGTATACCATGCCCATTGATCGTCGCAGTTGGGCGCCGGTGCTGCTTGCGGCAGTGCTGGCGGGAGGCGGTTACGGTGCGGCGCGAGCCGCCACCGCTTCGGTGTCCGGCGCGCATTGGCAGGACTGGCGGGCCCACGCCACGGTGACCGACCTGCCGTCTTTGCAGCGCGGAGCGCGCGACTTCACCAGCTATTGTCTGGGTTGCCACTCGCTGCGCTACGAGCGCTGGTCGCGCCTGGGGCACGACCTGAACATCCCCAAGGACGTGCTGATCGAAGACCTGATTCCGCCGGGACAGAAGCCTCAGGACTACATCCTCTCGCCGATGCCGCGTCAGGATGCGAAGAGGTGGTTCGGCAAGGCGCCGCCGGATCTGTCGCTCATTGCGCGTTACCGCGGAACCGATTACCTGTACCAGTACCTCAAGACTTTCTACGTCGACTCGGCGCGCGCCACCGGCGCGAACAATCTGGCCTACCCCTCGGTGGCCATGCCGGATGTCGTCTCGCCGCTCGAAGGACTGAAAATCGCCGTGTACCGGACGGTGCGCACGGTGGGACCGGGCGGCAAGACGATCACCCGGCGGGTTTTCGAGCATTTCAAGCAGATCGCGCCCGGAAGCATGACGCCGCAGCAGTACGATCAGTTCGTGCACGACACCGTCAATTTCCTGTACTACGTGAGTGATCCGGCGCGGGCGCAGCGCCACAGACTGGGGGTCTGGGTGATCCTGTTCCTCGTGGTCTTCACCTGGCTCGCCTGGCTGCTCAAGCGCGAATACTGGAAAGACGTGCGCTGATCAGCCTGGAGTGCCCCGGGGTCCGGGCCGCGCCGCGAGGCACCGGGAACGCCCTGGTCTGTCGGCTGGCGGGCCAGCCTGAGCCGCTGCGCGGGACCGCTGGCGCACCGGGCATCTGAACGGACGACGCACCGCGGCACCGGCAGGAGCCCGCCATTCGCCGCGGCGGGCCGCGTAGTCCGGAAATTCCCCGGCGCAGGGCGCAGCCCGCTATATCGATACGGGCAAGCGCGCCTTTCTGCCGTGCATCACGCTGCGCTATCCTTGTGCGGCAAGAGCCCGGTGTGGGCTCCCGACCGCCCGCTCGCCGCTGTGCGACACACCCGCCACGAGTGTGCGGGGTTCATCGGAAACTGCCCGGCTGGGCCGCAGGGGCGCAATCGTGTCGAGCAGACGATCCCTCATGACGCTGTTCTCCGCGCCGGCCGATCCGTGGAGTCACCGTACGCGCATCGTGCTGGCCGAAAAGGGTATCGACCTCGAGGTCGTCAACGTCACTCCGGGCTCGGTTCCGGAGGATCTGCTGGATCTGAACCCCTATCACTCGCTGCCGACCCTGGTCGATCGGGACCTGGTGCTGTATGACTCGCGGGTGATCATCGAGTACCTGGACGAGCGCTTCCCGCACCCGCCCCTGATGCCCGTGGATCCCGTGACGCGGGCGCAGTTCCGGATGGCTCTGTATCGCATCGAGCGTGACTGGTATGGTGTGCTCGGGCAGATCGATCGGGAATCGGACCGCCGGCATCTGCCGAAGCTGAGAAAGATTCTTCTCGATACGATTTTGCAGGGGGTTGAGCTCTTCCAGCTGAGGCCGTTCTTCCTGTCCGAGGAATTTTCATTGGTCGACGCGACCCTGGCGCCGATGCTGTGGCGCTTGCCGTATTACCAGATCGATCTGCCACCGAAGGCGCAGGCCATCCTCAATTACGAGAGTCGAATTTATTCCCGGCCAGCGTTTCGCCATGCGCTGTCGGACGTCGAACGCGCCATGCGGCGCTGATACGCTTCCCCCCGATCACCTTCGGCCCATAGATGCTCAATCCTCCTCCCAAGCGTCCCTATCTGCTGCGCGCCATGCACCAATGGATCACCGACAGCGGCCATACACCGCACGTGATCGTCGACGCCGGGCGGGCGGGCAGCGATGTGCCGCGCGCCTATGTGCAGGAGGGCAAGATCGTCCTCAACTTGAGCTACAGCGCCACGCAGCGGCTGAAAATCGACAACGATACGGTCGAGTTCGACGCTCGTTTTGCGGGAGTCATCCACCACGTGCGCTTCCCCGTCGCGGCGGTGATGGGCGTGTATGCGCGTGAGACCGGTGAAGGCATGATGTTCCCCGATCAGGATGCGGGCCCTGCGCCGCCGTCGGGCCCGCCGCCGGGGCCGGGCACGGGTTCCGCGCCGCCCGAGGAGGGCGGTGGAGGCGCGAAGCGACCGCAGCTGCGGGTGGTCAAATAGGACTTGGCAAGCGGGCCGGCCGCTGCTATGAAGGTTCCAGAGAGCCGGCCGGGCAGTCGCTGCCCCGGTCCATGATGGGCGAAAGCGCTTCGTGACCGGGGGGGAGGAAAGTCCGGGCTCCTGCGGATCAGGGTGCCAGGTAACGCCTGGGGGGTGGTCTTCTGCGCGGGAAATCCTCCCGCACAGGAGGCATGCTCACGGAAAGTGCAACAGAGAGCAGACCGCCCAAGCTCCCGCGGCCTGTCGCTGCGGGGGACGGCAAGGGTGAAACGGTGCGGTAAGAGCGCACCGCGGCCTTGGCAACAAGGCTGGCACGGCAAACCCCACCTGGAGCAAGGCCAAATAGGAAAGCAGTGGACTTTCGGAAACGGGGTCCGCAGCGCCGATCCGCGCGCGCTTTCGGGTAGGCCGCTAGAGATCCATGGTGACGTGGATCGTAGAGGAATGACTGCCACGCGGGATCGCTCCCAGCCGGAGCCTTCCCGTGACAGAACCCGGCTTACAGGCCGGCTCTCTATCTCTCACGGGCTTCGCCCCCCGGCGTCAGGGCCCCCGGATGCGGCGAACCCGACACCTGCATCGGCGCGCAGACGCCCCGAAAAAACGAACCTCACTCGATCGGCTTCGAGGCGGACTGACGCGTGATCCGCTCGTAGGCTTCGCTACGGGTGGCGCCGGTGAGCTGCGCGGCGATGGCCGCCGCCCGGCCGGGAGGCAGCTCCCGGGCGAGCAGTCTCACGGCACGGTCCAACAGGGCCTCGTCCACGCGCCGCTCGTCGGGCGGGGCGCCTTCCACCACGAGGGTGATCTCCCCGCGACGGAAGTTGTCGTCCCGGCTCGCCTGCTCCGCCAGATCCTGCAGCGTGCCCCGGTAGACTGTCTCGTGCATCTTGGTGAGCTCGCGAGCGACGACGGCGCGCCGGGTGGCGCCGAACGCGGCGGCGAGGTCGGTCAGCGTTGCCTGGATGCGGTGTGGCGCCTCGAAGAACACGAGCGTACGCGGCTCCGCAGCGAGCTGCGCGAGGTGCGCGCGCCGTTCGCGGTCTTTGGGGGGCAGGAAACCTTCGAAGCAGAATCGGTTGACCGGCAGCGCGGCGGTGGCGAGCGCAGTGGTGATGGCGGACGGTCCGGGTATGGCCTCGAGGGTGATGCCGGCCGCGACCGCCGCTCGCACCAGCTCGTATCCCGGATCGGACAGCAGCGGGGTTCCGGCATCACTCACCAGGGCGAGGGTTTCACCGGCGCGCAGACGCGCGAGGATCTCCGGGACGCGCTGCGCCTCGTTGTGCGCGTGCAGTGAGAGCAGGGGCCGTGAAATCCCGAGCGCCGTCAGCAGCACGAGTGTGCGGCGGGTGTCCTCCGCCGCAATGGCGTCGGCGTGCTCGAGGGCCTGCCTCGCCCGCGCGCTCACATCGCCCATGTTGCCGATCGGCGTCGCCACGACCTGTAACCGGCCTTGCAACTTCACCTCTATAATCCTCCTGCGGCGCCGGATCGGCGAACGTGAATCTTGGCCTTTGAGAGCCTGTCCGGGCAATCGTTCGGCTCGACGGGGACAGGCTGCGCGCGGCCGCGGCGAAAGGTTAGACTTCAGTCATGCAGCGATGGTCCCGTCTTGCCCTGCTGGCCGCAGCCGCCGCACTCATCGCCGGATGTGCGACCGTACGCCGTCCGGCACCGCCACCGGCGGCACGTCGGGCCCCGGCGCCTCGTCGCGGCATCATCGGTCGGCGGCCGGGCACTGCGTCGATACCGCTTGCACAGGCCCGTATCGCGCTGCTCCTGCCGGTCAGCGGACCGTTCGGCGCGGCCGGGCAAAGTGTCCGCGACGGCTTTCTGAGCGCGTACTACCAGCGAGCCGTCGGCCGGCGCCCCGTGGTGCGCCTCTATGATACGGGCGCGGGCCAGGCAATTCCCGAGATCATCGCGCGCGCCACCCGGGCGGGCGCGAATTTCATCGTCGGTCCGCTGACACGGCCCGCGGTGCTCACCGCGGCAGGGGACCCGGGCGCGCGTCCGCCGATCCTCGCACTCAACTTCCTGCCAGCGGGCGATCGGGCGCCGTCGCGCTTCTTCCAGTTCGCGCTGTCCCCGACCGCGGAAGCGCGCATGGTGGCGCGCCGGGTGCTGGCTGACGGTCACCGGGAAGGGGTTGCGATCGTGCCCGAGGGACAGTGGGGGACCCGCGTGCTCAATGCCTTCACGCAGCAGCTGCGCGCCGGAGGCGGCAGAGTGCTTGCCAGCGCGCGTATCGATCTGTCGCAGGCAGACTTTTCCGACGCGATCGAGCGGGTATTGCTGATCAATCAGAGCCGGGATCGGTTGCGCCGCCTGGAGGCGCTGCTCGGCATGCGTCTCGCCTTCACGTTGAGGCGCCGCGGCGACATCCAGTTCATCTTCGCGCCCGCTCCACCGCCGATCGAGCGGCTGCTGATGCCGCAACTGCGGTACTACTACGCGGGCGGAATTCCGACGTACTCGACCTCCGACGCCTTTGAGCCCGATCCGGCCGGCAACGAGGATCTCGATGGGTTGCGCTTCCCCGACATGCCGTGGATGGTGGGCAGCCCGCTTGCACGCGCGGTGAGGGTGGCCGCCGCTCAGGCGTGGCCTGCGGGCGGCCCGGCGCGCGGCCGGCTGTTCGCCTTCGGGTTCGACGCCTATCGTCTTGCCGTCGCACTGCTCGAGGCGCGCAAACCGGCGGCGCTCGAGCTCGACGGCTTGTCGGGCCGGCTGCGGGTGAGTCCTGATGGCCGGATTCATCGCCGGCTCGAATGGGCGCAGCTCGAGAACGGAGAGCTGCGACGGCTGCCGCCGGGGTGAGGGTCTGCGGATCGCCTGCGCGCTCCGGGCGCGCTCATCGGGGGGGCGCAGCGGCCCGGGCCTCGGGGCCGATGCGGCTCGGGCGGGCTGCCGAGGAGGCCGCGGCGCGATTTCTGGGCGCAAACGGGGCCCAGGTGCTTCTGCGCAATTACCGCTGCCGGTGCGGTGAGCTCGACATCGTTGCGCGCTGCGGCGAAGAGCTGGCGCTCGTGGAGGTGCGCACGCGTTCCTCGAAGCTCTTCGGCGGCGCGCTGGCCAGTGTTGACGCCGGCAAGCGACGACGGTTGAGCCGGGCCGCCGCGCGGCTGTTGCAGCAGCGGCCGGACTTGGCGCGGCTGCGGGTCAGGTTCGACGTCATGGCCGTCGAGGACCCTCTCGGAACGGCACCGCGGATCGAATGGATCAAACATGCCTTTGAATGCGCTGCGGGCAGGATCTGACGGGCGCACGGCGAGAAATCGCGGATATTGGACGATCGACAGAGGCGCCCGAAGTGGGAAAATGAACGCCGGATAAGCTAATGGATAAGATTGCCGGCACAAGCTGCTGATTACAAAGCGCAATCATTCTAGAGTGGCTGTTGGTCGGTGTTTTTCATTTACATAACTCAACCTTTTGTGGCGATTTTCTTACTATTTCAATTGACATAGCGCGCCCGCGATTCCTATAGTGGTAGGAAGTGGGAGATAGTGGGAGAAGATGGGTTCAGGCCCCGTCCCAGTCCATGTTTCGCGGCGCCACCAAAGTCACCCTCGACGATAAAGGCCGGATGGTCATGCCCACCCGGTATCGGGAGCAGATTGCCGAGCGTGCCCAGGGAAAGCTCGTGGTCACCGTGGACCGGGACCAATGCCTGCTCATCTATCCACTACCGGAATGGGATCTGCTCGAGACCCGGCTGATGAGCCTGCCGGCGCTGCACGCACAGGCGCGACGGCTGCAGCGGCTGATGGTGGGTCACGCGACGGACCTCGAACTCGATGGCCACGGGCGGATGCTGCTGCCGCCGGAGCTGCGCGAGTTCGCGGGACTCGAGCGGCATGCGGTGCTGATCGGGCAGGGCAATCGCTTTGAGTTGTGGAACGAGGCGCGCTGGAGCGAGCGGGTCGCGGAGTGGCTGAAGAGCGAGGAGGCCTCGACGGATCTGCCGTCGGAGCTGGACTCACTGTCGCTCTAGGCTGCCGGCGCCGGGTGGCGTCGGCGTGGCGGGCGCCCGGGTGCTCGCGGAACGAGGATCGGTTCGCGCGATTGCGCGGTGTGGGTGAGGGTTGGGCACGGCCCATGAGAACAGCATTGCGGGGGGCCGTACGCGGCCGCTTAGATCGTGGCTGAGCACGTTCCGGTGCTCGCCGCGGAAGCGCTCGCGGCGCTGGCACTGCAGGCGGACGGCTACTATGTCGATGCGACGTTCGGGCGAGGCGGTCACACGGCACTCCTGCTGCAGGCCTTGGGTCGAGAAGGCCGCGTGCTCGCACTCGATCGGGACCCGGAAGCGATCGCGGCAGGGCAGGCACGGTTTGCAGGCGAAGAGCGGCTCACGCTGCTGCATGCGTCATTTGCCGAGCTCGGCACGCTCGTGCCGGCACATTCGCGCGGCCGGGTCTGCCGGGGCGCGC
>JAKAFQ010000158.1 GCA_021817875.1 Pseudomonadota bacterium | reverse complement strand
CTTTACCCTACGCAAGCCGGCTGACCCGGCAAGGTGAGATACCGATGAGCACTCCGAATCCGCTGTTGCCGCTGGAACAGGCCGCTATCCCGTCCGCTGTGGCTCTCCTGCAGGCCGTGCAGGCGTTCATTGGCAATATGGGCACCGATCCCGCCCAGTGGACACTGAAGTTCCCCGGCGCGCTCGTGACGCTGCAGGGCGCGGTGATGCTGCAGGCCCCGTTGCTGGCGAATGCCGAGGGTGCGGCCGTGTCCGCTCAGGCGAATTCGACCGTCGCGGGCTGGATCAACAAGCTCAAGGCCGCCGAGAAGCCGGCCGCGTAAGGAGTGGTCATGCATTATCGAAATGGCCGCGAGGCCAAGAATGGCGATGTGATCGTAAGCATTGGATGTGCCTGCGGAACATCGCAGTTCGTACTGCGTACCGGAGTCCTGTTCGATGCTGTCACTGGCAACGACTATTGCAACGGCACGCTGGTGCCGCTCACAGGTGGCATGCCAGAAATGGCGTGCCTCGCCGACTGCTTCCACATCGACGACGTGCTGGAGATGATCGGCGGGGCGGCGCGGCCGGCGGGGAAGTGACGTGACCGACTCCGACCGCATCGCCGCGCTCGAGGCGCGACTCGCCGCGGCTGAGGGGCGGCTTGCCATCGCCGGGGGCCGTCTCACAGTGCTCGAAGGGCGACCGGCGTCGGGCGGCGTTGCTGGCCCATTGACAGGGCCAGTACCGCTGCCTACGCGAGTCGTTCCGCAGGTGCCGGGGTGGCCGTGGACTCAATGCACCGGGACTGCCAACGGAGTGCCGAAGTGACACCGCCCGCCCCCGGCCTCACCGTCGGCTACGTCTTTGGCTCTGCCATCACGTCGCAGGCGATCGAGTGGTCCGAGTCCGGTGCCGGGCCCTCGCACGCCACGACCCTGGTACAGCCGGGGTACGTGATCGACGCCCGGTTCTCGGGCGGCGTGGACCTGCGGCCGGTGAGCTATCTCGCGGGCAGCGCGGTGCGCTGGTTCAGGCTGCCGGCGTCCGATGCCGTCGTGCGGGACTGTATTGCGCGCCTCCAGGCGCAGCGGGGGGAACCCTATGCATGGCAGGATATCCTCGCCTTCGCCGTACCTGCGGCGTTTAAAGCGGCCACGGGGGCGCGGCATCCGTGGATGTGCTCGTGGCTCCAACTCGCGTGCGAGGTCGGCGCAAAAGCGCTGCCGAAGCCGCCCGTGGGCCTGGAGCGGCTGAATCCGCTCAATGCAATGCTCATTAATAGCGCCGCTGGCGCTCTCGCTCTGCCGGGGCCGGAATTCTAGCCGGCAATCCTGATGCACTCGAACTGCCGCACCGTCGTGGTGTGGCCGATCGTCTCGTAGCCGCCCGTCGGCAGCGCCCGCAGGCATTGACGGCGCGACGGGTACGTGGGGCCGAGGGCCACGCCGAGGAAGTACGGGCCCGGCGTACCGTAGTCGATCCTGAGCCGCACCCAGGGCGGTTGCGCTGGCGGGTGGCGCTCGAGCCGCGCGAGGCGATGCAGTCCCGCGACGAACACGACCGCCGCAACGATGACTGCGATGCTCAGCGCGCGCTCCAGTGAGCGAAGTGTGCCCGGGGTCATACCACCGCCTCCCGCTGCTCGACGTGGAACACCCAAGCCATGGAGCCGCCGTCCCAGTATCCGCCGTTCACAGAGGCCCACTGTTTCCAGGGGTGATTGAACGGCGCCGACACGATCAGCCGGTCACCGCGCTCGACTAACTCCGGGGTCATTCCGCCACCTCGTCCGCGAGCACCACGCGCTGCTGACACGGCAGCCACGACAGCGGCTCGTTGCGGTGAGCGGCGATGGCAGCGTTGAACGCCGTGATTGCCTCTCGTAGCCATTCCGGGCCGTCGTCATCCTCTGGGAGTTCGTCGGCCCAGTCGTCCATATCGAGCTTGTGCGCGCGGACCGGCTTGCACAGCACGAGCCGCAACTCGCTGACCTTCAAGTCGTGCTCTGCCGCGTAGTCCCGTACCTGGTCCAGGTCGAAAAAGAACGTGTCGTCGTGATAGACGCATAGCGGCGCCTCACCGTCCCATTCGACGAGGGGAAAAGCCTCCCACCGTTCCGCGTCTCTCTTGGCCTGACACGCATCGCAATAGGGCCGATATTTCTCTGCCGGTGCGCCGCAGGTGTTGCATACGTTATGCGTGCATCCGTGAAGACGCGCCAGTCGTTCATCTGCGCCAAAATAATGGCCGAGTCGACTCACCCATCCTTTGATGTCGGTGCGGTACGTTGCGGCTTCGGTGGATGTCGGGAGAATGACGGGGGTGTCGGTCATGGCGTTGGTTTCTCAGGGGTTATGGTGGCGCGCTCCTTCATGATGTACTCGGCCCACTCTCGCTCCACGCGGTCGGCGGTCGCGCGGAGGTATTCCGTGAGTTCCTTTGTGGACTTGAACAGGCCGAACGACGTGCCGTAGGTACCGAGCACCCACTGCCCATCCGGAAAGTGGCGGAACGCAAGCGCGAATGGAAGTGGTATTTCGGGGGCCGCGCTCACTTTGCCAACTCCTTCAGCAGCGCGTCGGCGAACTCGACGGCTTCCTTTGCGTAACTCTCTGACGTGCCTGCCGCACTCGAATTTGCCATAGAGCCTTGGAGAACCATCGCGGCGATCAGTTCGCGCTTGGTGAGGCCGTACTTGTTGTCGATCGGGAATGCCGGGGCGTTTGCGTTGGAGTCACTCATCGTCATCACCTCCAAAAATCTCCGCCAGCGCCGCCTCGACGGCATAACGCTGCAACGGACGGAACGTCCACGCCTTCGAGCCTGCGTCCCATTTGCCGCCGTGGATACGCGCCCACTCGCGCCATGCTGGATTGAACGGCGCGGAGACGATCAGCCGGCCGCCGCGCTCGACGAGTTCGGGGATCATATTTGACGTCTCCCTCCAAACAGAATGTTCTCGCTGGTAGCAGCGTTGCTACTGCACACGTCCGGATTCCGCTGCGCATACCGCATGATTAGAAAATCCGTGCGATCGCCTTCTCTGGAAATCTCTGCGTGCTTCAGGACGAGCGCGGGCGCTTGCCGCGCAAGAATGTCGGCTTGCGCCTTAACCAAAGCATTTATCGCGGCATGCAAGTATGCGAATTTTGGATTGAGCCGATCATGCGGATCAATTTTAGCGCGCAAATATGCGACGGCATCTGCTATAGGCACGAGGGGTTCAGCGCTCATGCTCCGCCCTCCGCCTGCGCTATCGCCCTGCGCGCCCGAGCGCACGCCTCGGCCCATTGCTTGCGCCGTCGCTCAAGTGGAGCGTCTTCTTGCTCATCGAGAAGCTGTTGCAAAGCGGCGAGCAGTTCGTCATGCATGGCCCGTATGGCGTCATAGTCAGAAGCTGGCACAAATTCCCGCGTGCGAGGAACGCTATCGAAGGACCCAAAGATATACCGCGCCCGTATGCTCACGCTCCGCCCTCCGCCTTCTCGATTACCGCGCGGATGTCTGCGCAGTCATTGCAGTCTATTTCCTCGTGGTCTATCGGCTCAATGCAAAATCCTCTGCCCTCACACGTTCCGCACTCCCTCGCGTACCGCTTGGCGAGAGCCAAGAGGTCAGCGTAATGCGCCTGCAGAGCGTTGTAATCCTCGATGTCAACAAACTCGCGCGTGAAGGGCTTGCCGTTAAGGGTGCCCTCCATCACGTAATGCCCCGGCGTATGCGCCACCTTCTCCGCGCTCACTTCGCCCCCTCCTGCGTCAGCGCCAGCAGGCTCGCCCGCGCCTCAGCGATCTCGCGCAGTTTCGCGGTGAACTCGGCTTTCACTTCCTCGGCCTGGCGGTCGAGGGCGGCGATCCGCGCCGGCACGATGACCTCGGGCGCGAGCGGCGGGAACTCGACGTCAACCCATTCGCTGACGCGTATGTCGCCCAGAAACGGCCGCTCTAGGTCATCATCCTCGCGTTCGACGATGGAGGTGAGGTTCGGAATATCTGGATCTTGGAATCTAGCGTATTTCATCACTGCTCTCCTAAAATCCCCGCCAACGCCTGCCCGGCTCAACTAACCCCATGCACCGGGACTAGATGGACGCTGGCGGGGAGGTTTGGTCAGACGCTCAGCGGCTCGGTGACCGTTGCGGCCGCCTCGGCGGTGGTCTCCGGCTCCTCCCGACCGAGCAGTTCCGTATCCTCCGGCTGCACGGAGAACACTCCGTCGATAGAGGCATCGAGACGCTGGTCCTTGCCGGCAGCCGCCAAGCCATCGAGTGCGGCGGCGGTTTGGAACTCCACCGATAGCGGCAGGTACTTCGATAGCCGTCGGATGGCGGTCTTGCGGCCCATCTCGACGTAGTGCTCGGCCCACGGACCTCCCTCCTTCAGCTTGCGGGTCTTGCTCTGCTTGTCGAAGTAGGTGGCGGACTGGCTGTTCATCATGATTGCGTCCACATCAGCACGCGCCACGAACTCCATGGCATAGCCGCCGTCTTTCAACTGCGCGACGGCGTAAAAACCGAGAATTGCGCCGCGATCCGCCAGCGCCGGCTTGTGCTCGATGCGCTCGTTCGTGCCGTAGATCAGCGAGAATTCATCGTTCACGCACACCTCGTGCGCGCTGATGCTCGTGATTCGACCGGAGCGACGCGCGAGGTCGATCAGGCCCTTGTACCCGATGATGACCTGCACGCTCTTGACCCATTCCTCACCGTGAGCGGTTTTGCGCTTCACGTTGAACGGGACGAGGTAGGCGTGGCCGAGCACGGTATTCGGCTCGAGTCCCATCGCGGCACACTGACCGATGGCGCTCACAAGCGATGGCACATCGCATTCCAACAGTGCGGGCGTCGTGGTGACGGCGATGGTGGCGACCTTGAGCAGTCGTTCACCCGTCAGATGCTTCGGGAGTGCAGCGAGGATGCCGCTCTTGTGCTGTTCGAGCAACGCGGCAACGCGGCGCTTCGGCGGAAGAGCCTCGAGGTCCCGTTGCAGGGCCGCCTGCGCGGCGGGGGCGTTCTTCAGTTCCTGAATGGTTGCGGTAGCCATATCTATCTCCGGTATGAACAGGTGTTGTAAATCGGGCAGTATTTTGCGCCGCAGAGCTGCGAGCGAGGATTACCGTAGAATGCGCCAGCCTTCAGCATGCGGCCGGCATGTTCGAGCAGTCCCGCCTTATCGGCGGTTCCAACAAGCGGCGCGCGCGCATCCGAAATGAGGCCGATGCCGACGCGCTGCGCCTTTTCAGTCTTGCCGGTCTGCATGCCAACAATCTGCGCTGGGGCATTGATCTTGACGCCCATGGCGTGCTCCGCGAGCAGTTCGTACACGCCGATCTGCGCCGCATGTCCTGCGGTCTTGACCGTTCCATCGGCCTGCACCGCGGTCTTGCCTGTCTTGAGGTCGGCGATGCCGTGGCCGTCAGCCGTCGCGCGCACCCGATCCGTCGAGCCGGTGAGCGACAGTCCAATGTCGGGCAGGTCGAGCTGCTCGCACTTCACCTCGACGCCGGTATATCGCTGCACGGGCGCGATGGTCTCGCAGTACTTGCGGGTCAACGCGCGCGCGATGTGCTCGGAGGTTTCCGGGGTGTAATCATCGTCCCAGAGCACCTCGCCGCTCGGCTTGTAGATGGTATCGACGGTCACGCTTTCCGCGTCATCGAGAGACGCCGGCGAGCCGCCCGGCAGCCGCGAGGAATCGTAGATCGCAGTGCCGGCGTGCACGGCGGTCCCGAGTTGCGCAGCACCGGAGCGCGGCATCTGTTTGCCGTCGATGTATTTGGCCTCCCATCGCGCGGGGCAGTCGAATAGCTCCCCGAGCGAGGATGCCCGCACAGTCACCAGCGCGCTCATCTCCCCTCCCTTCGCTCGGTCAGCGGCTTGCTCGGAAGTCTCACCGCGCACTCCCGCCGCCGCTTGTAGCGGTGCGCTTGGCGCGGGTCGCGAAGGTCGAAGGCCGGGCGCGGGTTCACGGTCACGACGGGATGGGAGTCGCGGAATTGGCCGTAAATACGCATGGGTTTCATGACTTCAGGGCCTCCAACTCGTTCTCTGTCAGGGGGTATCCTTGCTGTTGCTTCCACGACAAGTGATCCTTCTCGGCGGCGATTTCTTCTGGGTAAGCCACGCATATAGTGCCTCGGCCGCCTTCCCATTTCGCCTTTGCGATACGCGCTTCGCTGGCCTCGCCGGGAGTTCCGAAGAACGCGAAACTACCGTAGCCTGAGATGTGGATGTGCCACCATTGGCGAGGTTGTGTCACAGACTCAGCTCCTCGGTCAGGTGGCGGATCTGCTCGCTCAGACGCTCGACGTACCCGGCCGCGTCCTCGATCAGTTCGGTGCGGTCGCCCTCGATGGCGTCATTGAGATGCTGTTGGGCCGCGGTGAGTTCGCGCCGCCAGCGCAGCAGCGTCTCGGTGAGGGCCATGCGCACCGTCAGCGCGCGCGCCTCGGCCTCGGCGCGGTTCGGGATGGCGCAGCGGGTGGTGATGGGGGTGGGAGTAATCACGGCTTCTCCTCTGGCGTATAACACGGACGCTCGCCTTGGTTGTAGCAGTCAAATATGCCATTAATGCGTCCGCGTCCGGCGCCGCAAAATTGTACGTTGGTGGGTGCGCCAGCATAAGGAAGTTGGGATTGTTTGCGCTGCCAGTACCGAACCAAGACGCCGGCCACGTCTACAGTCACTAGATCAGCCGCCTCTCCGTACAAGGTGGCGTCGTAAGACAAGTGTTTGCAAGGCTTCACGGCTTTTTCTCCGGCAATGACTTGCCTGCGGGCCATCGAACAGGTACGCCAGCCTTCTCCGCTCGCGCAACCATATCGGCCGTGCCGCGACCGCCAGGGAAGGCCAACACCAGATCAGGCTTGAAATCGTCGATCATGCGCTGATTGCGAATTGGCCCCGCTGCTTTTCCGTGCGTTTTCCAGTCGGCTGGAACGGTCACAACCTTTATACCTAACTCTTTGGCGAAGTCAGCAGCACAACGGTCTGTACCACGAGCGCCGCCTTGTATGAGGGCGCCGATTGGGGTTTCATCATGAATATCGCGGATCGCGAAGTAAACCTCGGCGGCTTGGTCATTATCGGCTTCGCCGTAATTGCGACCGCCGCACACTAGGACTCTCACGCCTGCCTCTCCTTCGCGAGTTCGGCTTTGAGGTCGGAGAGGAAGCACTCAGCAATGCGCACGTACAAATCGCGCACACGGAACTGCTCGGCTTTGTGGCATGCGCGCGCATTGGCGCGGTTCACCCCGAGCCAGTACGCGAGGCGGGCCACGTCGGTGAACTCACCGGGGCCGAGCTGGTCGGTTAAAGACGGTACCTCAAAGGACTGTTCTGGGGCGCTCATGCCAGCTTCTCCATCGCACTGATAAATTCCACCGCTGCGCGGTATACCTTGCCGTGCTCGTTGTCGCCGTGAGTCTCGCGCACGGCTAAGAGAAATTCCTTGACCGTACCGCGAAAGCAACCCGTGGCGATGCAGTTATCTGAGCGCGTCCATGTCATGAAGTCCGCGCGAGAGCCGATGGGGCCGATCAGCAGATAGTCGGAAGATTTGGCGAGTTTCGCGTTGCCGGTGACCTGCGCGCTGCCCGAGACCCGCGCGTTGTCGCTGACCTGCGCGCTGCCGGTGACCTGCGCGCTGCCGTAAACCCACGCGTTGCCGGTGACCTGCGCGCTGCCGTAAACCCACGCGTTGCCGTAAACCCACGCGTTGCCGGTGACCTGCGCGTCGCCGGTGACCTGCGCGCTGCCGTAAACCCGCGCGCTGCCGGTGACCCGCGCGCTGCCGTAAACCCACGCGTTGCCGTAAACCCACGCGTTGCCGGAGACCTGCGCGTTGTCGTAGACCCACGCGCTGCCCGAGACCCGCGCGTTGTCGCTGACCCACGCGTTGCCGTAGACCCGCGCGTCAGGCCCAACATACGCAGTTTCATCGACGTGCGCGGTGTCGGCGACCCAACCGCCGCCCTTCGCATGGCGATGCGCGGGGACGGGGCCTGCGCCGAAGTCGAACATCTCGCTCATGCTTGTCCCTCCATCTGGCTATCCCGCCACTTGTCGTAGGCGTCCGGGTCGCCCTCGCGCTCGGCCTCGGCGAGCTGGCCGAGGATCTGCGCGTGGACGGCCTCAAGGATAGCCTCATCGTCGAGCAGCCCGAGCATGTCCACGCGGCATACGTCGCTGAACGCGGGTGGCCGAGTCCACAACTCGCGCACGTCGATCTCGGGAAACTCGGCGGGGTAGCAATCGTTTGGATCGGCCTGCGTGACGGCGGGGCGGAACTTGCCGGTGACGGTGGCGCGAGCGGCGAGCTCCAGCGAGCCGAGGGTGACG
>JAKAFQ010000157.1 GCA_021817875.1 Pseudomonadota bacterium | reverse complement strand
CGATCCTGGTGGCCGTCGGACTGGTGGTCACCAAGCTGGTGGTGCTGAAGATGCTGCCGTTCGACAACGTCTCGGAGTTCGAGGTGGTGGTCGAGATGCCGGTCGGCACCACCGTGGAGAGCACCGCGCGGGTGCTCGATGCACTGGCGCAGGTGATCGCGCGGGTGCCGGAGGTGACCGACTACCAGGTCTATGCGGGCACGCACGCGCCGGTGAACTTCAACGGCCTGGTGCGCCAGTACTATCTGCGCGAGAGCCCGCGATACGGCGAGATCGCCGTGGAGCTGATCCCGAAGGACGAGCGGCATCGGCAGAGTCATGCGATCGCGCTCGCGGTGCGGCGGGCGCTCGCCGCGGTGGCGCGCCGCTACGGCGCGTCCCTGCAGGTGGTGGAGGTGCCGCCCGGGCCGCCGGTGCTCGCACCCATCGTTGCGGAGATCTTCGGCCCGAGCTATGCCATGCAGCGTCGGCTGGCGCTGCATATCCGCAAGGTGTTCGATACCACACCGGGCATTGTCGATACCGATGACAGTGTCGACGCGCCTGCGCGCAGGCTGGTCGTCGATGTCGACCGGCAGAAGGCGGCGCTCCTCGGCGTATCCCAGGAACAGATCACCCGGACGCTCTCGATGGCGCTGTCCGGTTTCGATGCGACCTACGTGCACATTGGCCGCGAGCGCCAGTTGATCCCGGTGAGGCTCGAGCTGCCGCCGGCCGACCAGGCGCAGATCACCCGGGTGCTCTCGCTCCGGGTGCGCGCCGCCGACGGCACGCTCGTGCCGCTCTCGGAGCTCGTTTGGGTGCGCAAGAGCACCTGGGATGGTGCGATCTACCACAAGGACCTCATGCCGGTCACTTATGTCATGGGGGACATGGCCGGGAGGCTCGACAGCCCGCTGTACGGCATGTTCGACATCTCCGCCCGGCTTCGCCGGCTCACCGTGGCCGGGCAGCCTCTCGAGCAGCGCTTCGTGAGCGTGCCGTCCAATCCGAACCGCTTCGCGCTCAAGTGGAGCGGAGAGTGGCAGATCACCTACGAGACCTTTCGCGACATGGGCATCGCCTACTCGGTGGGGCTGGCGCTGATCTACCTGCTGATCGTGGCGCAGTTCGGCTCCTACATGGTGCCCTTCATCATCATGGCGCCGATCCCGCTCACCGTGATCGGGGTGATGCCGGGGCATGCGCTGCTCGGGGATCAGTTCACCGCCACCTCCATGATCGGCATGATCGCCCTGGCCGGCATCATCGTGCGCAATTCCATCCTGCTGGTCGACTTCATCGACGGGGCGGTGCGCGCCGGCTATCCGCTCGAGGAGGCGGTGGTGCGCGCCGGAGCGATCCGTGCCAAGCCCATCGCCCTCACGGCCGTGGCCGCCATGCTCGGAGCCCTGTTCATCCTGCCCGACCCGATCTTCAACGGACTGGCGATCTCGCTCCTGTTCGGCATCTTCGTCTCGACGCTGCTGACGCTGGTCGTGATCCCGGTTCTTTACTATGCGTACCTGAAGCGAAACGAGCGGCATGCGTCGAGCGCCGCGGGCGCCGGCTCATGAGTGACGGGCGCGCCATCGGGGTTGTGAACGACGTCACTGGCTTGCGAGAGTTTCTCTCGTGGGGGTTCTCATGGCACACGTAGCCATCATCGGCGCGGGTCTGGGCGGCGTTCCCTGCGCCTACGAGATGCGCAAGCGCCTCGGCAAGGCCCACCGCGTCACGCTCATCGGAGCATCGCCTTACTTCGAGTTCACGCCCTCCAATCCGTGGGTGGCGGTCGGTTGGCGGGATCAGGCGCAGACCCGGGTCGCGCTGCGCGAACCGCTGGCCGCCAAAGGAATCGACTGGATCGACACTGCGGTGGTCTCGATCGACGCCGAGGGCCGGACATTGACGCTCGCCGATCAGCGCACCGTCGCCTATGACTACCTGGTGATCGCCACCGGACCGAAGCTCGCCTTCGAGGAGGTGCCGGGCCTCGGACCCGACGGACATACCCAGTCGATCTGCACCCAGGAACATGCGATACGGGCCTGGGAGAAATACCAGCAGTTCCTGCAGCAGCCCGGACCGGTGGTGATCGGCGCCGCCGCCGGCGCGAGCTGCTTCGGACCGGCGTACGAGCTGGCGATGATCCTCGATGCGGATCTGCGCCGGCGCAAGCTGCGCGACCGGGTGCCGATCAGCTTCGTCACCAGCGAACCGTACATCGGACATCTCGGCCTCGGCGGGGTGGGAGACAGCAAGGGGCTGCTGGAATCGGAGCTGCGCCAGCGCCACATCAAATGGATCGCCAATGCCAGGGTGAGCACGGTCGGCGCAGACTCGATGACGGTCCTCGAGTACGATGAGGACGGCAAGCCGAAGAAGGAGCATCAGATCGGATTCCGCTTCGCCATGGTGCTGCCGGCGTTCAAGGGCGTGGATGCCGTGGCCGCGGTCCCGGGGCTGTGCAACCCCCGCGGCTTCGTACTGATCGACGAGCAGCAGCGCTCGAAGCAATATCCCAACATCTTCTCGGCCGGGGTGTGTGTGGCCATCCCACCCGTGGAGGCAACCCCGGTGCCGACCGGCGCGCCGAAGACCGGGTACATGATCGAGTCGATGGTCACGGCGATCTGCGAGAACGTCGCGGCCGAGCTCGCCGGCCGGGCGGCGAGCGCGCGGGCGAGCTGGAATGCCGTGTGCCTCGCCGACTTCGGCGATACCGGCGCAGCCTTCGTGGCCCTGCCGCAGATCCCGCCGCGCAATGTCACCTGGGCGAGGATGGGCAAGTGGGTGCATCTCGGAAAAGTGGCATTCGAGAAATACTTCCTGCGCAAGGTGCGCACCGGATCGATCACGCCGCTGTACGAGACTTACGTCCTGAAGCTGCTCGGCATCACTTCCCTGAAAGGCACCGGACCATGAGAGCGCGGGTCGCGGGAAGCCTCGTCGTGATGCTGGCGCTCGCCGTGTCGGCGATTGCGCCGGCCGCCGCCGAGACGCTCGAGCAGGCGTGGCAGCTGGCGATCACGCGTAACCAGGCGCTGGCGGCCGCCGCCGCCGATGTCCAGGGGGCGCGTGCCAGCGAACGCGCGGCGCGGGATGCGCGCTGGCCGAGCGTCAGCGCCAGTGTCGGCTATACACATCTCGGCCAGGCACCGGAGCTCGATGTGGTGACGCCCGCACTGACGTTCCGCTCGGGGCCGATTTTCCGCGACAATCAGTATGTGAGCGGCACGGTGCAGATGAAGATCCCGATCTATGCCGGCGGGGCGATCACCGCGGGAATCCGCGCGGCGCGCGCCGGGCTCACCGGCGCGTCGGCCGCGGAGCGCGCCACGCTCGCGGACCTGAAGCTGGCGGTGGCCCAGGCCTATGTGGGTGTGCTGCGGGCGCAAAGCCAGCTGACCGTGGCGGACTCGGCGGTCAGGAGCCTCAGGGCGCATCTGCGCGACGTCCGCGACATGTTTCACCGTCAGCTGGTGGCCAAGAGCGACCTGCTCGCCGCCGAGGTGGCGCTCGCCAACGCCGAAGAGGCGAAAGTCGGCGCCACCAGCTCGCTGTCGATCGCGAGGGCCGACTACAACCGCCTGCTCGGTGAGCCGCTCGGCCGGGTGCCGCAGCTGGCCGAGGGTCTTCCGCCCTGTCCGGTCGATGATCTGCCGCTGACGACGCTGTTGCGGCGGGCGCTCGCATCGCGCGACGAGCTCACGGCGCTCGCCTCCGAGGCCACCGCGCTCGCCTCGCGGGCCCGGGCCGAGAACGCGAGCCGGTTGCCGCAGCTCGCCGCGGTGGGCGGGTTCACGCATTTCGACAACCAGATCCTCAATCGCGAGAACTTCTCGACGGTGGGAGTCGGCTTCACCTGGAAGCTGTTCGATGGCAACCAGGCGGCCAACCAGGCCGACGCGCTGCACGCCCGCAGCCGCGCCGCCGAGCGGCGGCTGCGGGATCTGCGCTCACGCATCGAACTCGAGGTTCGCACCGACTGGCTGGCGCTCGCCTCGGCGCGCGCCCGCGTCGCCGCCTCACGGGCCGCGACGGCGCAGGCCGCTGAGAACCTGCGCATTTCGCGCCAGCTCTACTCGGTCGGCCTGGCCTCCAATACCCAGGTGCTCGAGGCGGTCACCCTGCAGACGCGAGCCACCGAGAACCATGACGATGCGGTGCTCGACGAGGCGCTCTCGCGGTTGCGGCTCGCCTACGCGGTGGGAGCCCTGTGAGCGCAACGCCGGCCGTGGATGGCAGCCCGCGCGGGTGCGCGGATAGGCGGCTGTGGTATGGGACGAGCCCATGGCCTGCTGAAGGCAGATCGAGCCTGCGGCCCCGGTCTCGACCCGCGGAGAACCGATGAGCTGACAGCGTCGATGCGCGGCACGGTACTGTGGGTCTGCTCTTTGATGCTGCTCGGCGGTTGTGTCACGGTGGCGCGGCGCGCTCCGCCCCCGAATACGATCAGCGGGGCCGAGCCGGTCGGCTATGCCTCGAGGGTGCGACTGGTCACCACCGACCTCAACGGCTTCACCCACGGCGCGCCGGCTTTTCTCGCCGGTCTGCGCCGTGCGGCGGCGGGACGGCGTATCCGGATTCTGGCGCTGTCCGGCGGCGGTTCGAACGCGGCCTTCGGAGCCGGGGCGCTCGTGGGGCTCTCTGAGGCGCACGAGCGGCCGCGATTCGAGCTGGTGACCGGCGTCAGCGCCGGCGCGATCATCGCGCCGTTCGCGTTTCTCGGTCCCGCCTGGGACAGGCAACTGCAGGCCGTCATCGCCGATTCGCGCGGCCATCCGCCGGTCGGATCTCTGGTGTGGCGCATGATGGAGCTGCTCATGGCGCCGCTCGGCTGGCGTGGGCATGATCCGTTGCTCGACTTCGTCGATCGCCACGTCACCCCGGCGATGCTGCGCGCAGTCGCGCGGGAGAATGCCAAGGGCCGGCGCCTGATCGTCGCCACCACCGACCTCGACTCCCAGCAGACCGTCCTGTGGGACATGGGGGCCATCGCCGCCCGGGGCGGCAGGCAGGCCCTGGAGCTGTTTCGCAAGGTCATCGTGGCGTCGGCCAGCGTCCCGGGCGTATTCCCGCCGGTGCTGATTCCCGTGCGCGACGGAGCCCATCGCTACGACGAGTTGCATGTCGATGGCGGCGTCACGGCCCCCCTGTTCATCTTCCCGCTGGCTGCGGTTCTGCGGCCGCAGGACCTGGCACCGCTGCGCGGCGCCGAAGTCGACGTCATCGTCAATGGCAAGCTTGCCGCGGTGCCGAGCGAGACATCCGTCAATACGATCGAGGTGCTCTCCCGCAGTCTTTCGGTCGAGGTGGCCTCCCGGACACGGGCGGCGATCGTCGAGCTGCTCGATATGGCACGGCAGCTCGGCATGCAACTGCGGATGACCGAGCTTCCGCCTGGATTTCCCTTCGGTACCGGCTTCGATTTCGGTCCACGGCACACGCAGGCATTGTTCTCGTACGGACAGCGCTGCGCGGCGCAGGGACGCTTGTGGATGAGCCCGACGCAGGCCGGCAGGCTCAACATGCGGGCGGCGCCGACCGACACGGCCGAACCGCCGCCGTGTCCGCCGGACGCGCTCACGCACGGCAGGTGAGTTCCCGCCGCCGCGGTCATGCCGCCGGGGCTAGCCGAGCTTCAGCAACTGGTTGATCAGTGCGTCGGTGTTGATCGGTTCGCCGCTCAGGGCCATGGCGAGCAGCTCGCCGCCGAGCAGCGGCAGGGTGAGCAGCACATCGGGCCGGGTCCGCGCGATCCGCCCGGTGTTGCGCGTATCGCTCACCGCGGCGACGGTGCGTACCCCGGGGTTCATCTCCTTGGCGGCCAGCACCACGAAGGCGTTGTAGGAGTCGTCCTCGCTCAGTGCGAGCACGGCACGTGCCTGGGTGATGTCGGCATGCTGCAGGACGTCGGCGTCGCTGCCGTCGCCGACGATCAGATCCTCGGCCGGTGGTTCGCTTTCGCCGGGCTTCTCGGCCCGGATGACGGTCACCACGAGTCCGCGCGCCGAAAGCGCCCGGGCGGTGTCCTGCGCGAGCGGACCGTCACCGACGACGATGATGTGCGAGGCACGCTTCATTTTCCTTCGTCTCCCGGGCTGCAGCAGGTTCATCAGCCGTTTGTCGATCAGGGGTCCGGCGATCGCGGGCAGCGCCGTGGCGAACACCGCCAGGCCGAGCACGATCAGCGAGATGGTGAACAGGCGGGCCGAGGCGCTCACCGGAGTGATATCCCCGTAGCCCACCGTCGACATGGTCTCCACGGCGTAATACAGCGCGTTGGTGAGATTGCGGATCGGCGGGTGGTAGCCGGCACCGAGGGAAAGCGCCCCCAGCGTGCCGTAACCGAGGGTGAACAGCAGTCCGGTCAGTGCAAACAGCGTCGCGGTGGCGAGGTTGGCCCGGGTAAAGGCGTTGCGGACCGCGAGCAGCAGCAGCAGCTGCGCGATGCCGAAGATCTCGAGCGGCCGCGAGGCGCTCGAGAGCGGCGAGAATTCCAGTGACACCATGGCGAGTGTCAGCAGGAACGCGAGCACCCAGGCGAGCCGCGAGCGCCACAGCATTCCGAAGGCGACCAGCACCAGCAGCACGCCGATGATCGCGTGCGAGGCTGCGCCCACCTGCGCGATACCGAGGCCGCCGGCGAGGGAGACGATCGAGGCGTTGCCCGTCCAGGCCGCGAGCAGCGGCCTCAGCGAGCCGGACGCGAGCAGTATGTGCAGCAGCCCCTGTGCGCCGACCACGATGGCCAGCGGCACGTGCGGGAACCAGGCGCGGGCATGCAGGAAGCGGGCGGCGCGATGCCAGGCTGCCCGTAACCTTATGCGTTGGGCCGTGGTGAGTGGCACGCGACGCGCGGTCCGGCGGGGCTCAGAAACCCCCGGCGCCGCAAAATCCCGAACCGCATCCGCCGCCGCCGCAGCCGGGAGCCTCGCAGGCGCTTTCGGCGGGCGCGCTGGCGATGAAGCCGGCCGAAATCAGTTTCTCGACGGGTGAGCCCGGGTCGCAGGCGCCCACGGCGATGCCGGCGCGCTCGCACAGCTCAGCCCATGTGCTCAGCTTTTCAGCCATCTTGTGACGCACCTCGACCACCCGGCCATTGGCCGGGCAGCGATATTCATATAGCGGCACCGTCGTTCTCCCGTTCCCTGCTCACTGACCGCCTCCACGACCGTGAAGGCACCATGCCCGAGAATATAGCAGGAACCGGCTGTGGTGCCGCCGTGGCACCCTGCGGTGGCCCGCGACGGACCGGCGCGCGGCCGCGACGAGCGCATCCCGCCGATGCTCGTCATGGAGTCGCGCTTGGGATACCGTGCCCCTGTACTGGATCCCATGGCGCCGCCGGAACGACCGACGGTGCGCGAAAGCGAGTGCACACGATGCAATCTGCCGGTTTTGCCCGCGCCATCGCGGCCTGCCTGGTCCTCACGAGCCCGATGGCGCTCGCCACCCCGGCCGGTCCGCAGCAGGAGAATGCCCACGGCCGCACGCTGCTGCCCATGCCGGTGAGCCGGGCGATCGCGTTCCGCCCGATCGGGCCGGCCATCGCCGGAGGACGGGTCAGCGCCGTGGCCGGGGTGCCGGGCAAGCCGGACATCTATTACGTCGGCGCGGCGGATGGCGGCATCTTTCGCACGCAGGACGGGGGCATCACCTGGAAGGCGCTCTTCCAGCACCAGCGCGTGGCCTCCATCGGCGCGCTGGCGGTCGATCCGCGCAATCCGGCCGTGATCTGGGCCGGCACGGGCGAAGCGAACATCCGTAACGATGTCTCCTTTGGGGACGGAGTCTACGAATCGACCGACGGCGGGCTGCACTGGCGGCATCTCGGCCTGCAGGGCACGTTCCAGATCTCGAGCCTGGCCATCGACCCGCTGCATCCGGGTACGGTGCTGGTGGCGGCCATGGGCGATCCGTGGCGGGACAGCCCCGAGCGCGGCGTCTATCGCACCACCGACGGCGGGGCGAAGTGGCAGAAGGTGCTCTATGCCGGACCCGATGTCGGCATTTCCGATCTGGCGATGGATCCGCGCAATCCCGAGGTGGTGTATGCGGCCACGTACCGGTTCCGGCGTACGCCGTGGCATTACTCTGACGGCGGCCCCCAGGATGGCATTTACAAATCGACCGACGGCGGGATGAGCTGGAAGCGCCTGAGCGGCCACGGGTTGCCCACCGGGGCGGTCGGGCGCATCGGCCTGGCCGTTGCCCCGAGCTCGCCCAATGTGCTCTACGCGGTCATGGGCGCCCGCCAGGGCGTGGTCTGGCGCTCGGACGACTCGGGCGCTCACTGGACGATGGTGAGCAAGGACCAGGCTGCCGATTCGCGGCCCTTCTATTTTTCCCGCATCGCGGTCGATCCGCGCAACCCCGCGCACGTGTTCGCCCTGTCGGAGAGCCTGGTCGAGTCCACCGACAGTGGCCGGCACTGGCACAAGA
>JAKAFQ010000156.1 GCA_021817875.1 Pseudomonadota bacterium | reverse complement strand
CAGGTTCGGGGTCCACTGGTACTGCAACCCGACTTTCGGGTCGATGCGATGGGACGACGACGACCGCGAGGTGAGCGGGAACAGGTATGTGCCCGGAGGGAAGATGGGATTGGCCGGCGTGGTCGGCAGCAGCAGACGGGAGAACGTGTAGGTCTTGGTGTCGTAGCTGTAGCGCGCGCCGAGCTCCAGGCTCAACTTCTTGGTGAAGTTGTATATGGCGTGGACGAAGCCGGACACATTCTTCGAATGCACCGGGTCGTCCAGCTGGAAGTTGATGCCATAGGTTCCATCCGGAAATGCCGGCACCACGCCGGGCGGAAGAATCTGTGCGCCCGGAACATAGACTTCGCCGCCGTTCCAGCTGTAGCCCTTGAAATAGAATCCCCCGACCGTCCAGTCGAGCCGGTGATCGAGCGCCTTGCCTTCGAGCCGCAGCTCTTCGCTGAACTGGTGATGCTTGACGTGGTTGTAGACGAGCTCGATCGGGATCGGTCCGCCCTTGTTGTCGGAAAACTGGCCGCTGTTGTTGCGATAGCCGGTGATCGAGGTGACCAGCAGGTTGTGGGGAGCGTGCCAGGTGATTCTGCCCTGAACGCCGGCGGCATCCATGGTGTTGTCGTTCGGAATGGAGATCCCGCTGCGCTGGTCGGTGAACGTCGAATAGATATTGTAGACGCTGCCGCCCACGAACCGGGAGTCGATCGGAATGCCGTAGTAAGGAATGGATACGTAGGTGTTGTAATTGGCGGTGCCCGAGCCGGGGTAGCTCGGGTCGATAAGCAACGGCACATCGGGGGCGGAGGTGCCGCCGTCGCGTTCCATGTCCGCGGAAACATCGACGGTCAGGTTGTCATTGACCAGCCACTTGAGGGCGACGCGTCCCATGGTCGTGTCGGTCGAGCCTTCGGTGCCCGTCTTGCAGCCGTTGCTGTAGGTCGTCGGCCGGAGGTTGCCTGCGGCGCCGGGGTTCTTGCAGGCGTAATCGTATATGTTGACGTAACCGTTGGACTTGTCCGCGGCGCCGAATATCCGCAGGTAGAGCTTGCCCGGGATCAGCGTGGCGTTGGTGGCGGCACGGATCATCTGCCGGTCGTAGCTGCCATACCCGACCTGCACGTAGGCGTCCTGTCGCGGGCCCGGCTGGACGTCATGGATGATGATGGCGCCACCTTCGGAGTTCCGTCCGAACAGGGTGCCTTGCGGGCCGCGCAACACCTCGATGTTCGCGACGTCGCCCAGCGTGAAGTCCGAGCCGAACAGCGTCGAGTAATAGATGCCGTCGACGTACAGGCCGACGCCGGGTTCGAATGCGAAGTTGAAGTCGTTCTGGCCGACGCCACGGATGAAGGCGACCGCCGATTTGCCGTAGCCGGCGCCGGCCGGCGAGAGGGTCATGTTCGGGACGCTGCGGGCGATGCCGGTGATGTTCGAAATGCCGCGTTCCGACAGATCATTGGCGCTCAGAACCGTCATCGACAGCGGCGAGTTCTGCAGGCTTTCCTTGCGGAACCGCGCGGTCACGATGATTTCGCGCAGACTGCCCGAAGCGATGGCGTCCGCTGACTGGGTGGCGTTGGCCGCGGCGGCGCTGGCGGTCATCGGCGCCAGGAACATCGCAACGGACGCCAGGGCGCCGGTCAACGCAGCCAGCGGCGGCCGCCGGCCGGCCAGGGCTGCCTTCACGTGCTGCGAGACTCGGTTGTGCCATTCGGCATGGCTTATGTTTGTCATGACTGTCATCCCTCCGGCTTGGTGCGCCATATATCGGTGTGAATTCAGTTGCGATTTCGGATCCGCTCGTCTGGAGGTCAGTTGACAGCGTCAGCCCCGTCCGGCTGCGGCGCGACGCGACGCGCCTTGCAGGTCAGGCGGATGCAGTTCGCTGGCTTTCCCCCGATCCCGCAGTGGCTTGGAAAAACCTTCACTGCGGGTATTCTGAGCAAGCCTGAAGCAAGGAGCGTGCCAGGCTCCGCCGAGAGGCGTGGAGGCCTTGGCGGTCGGACGGGGCCGTTGCAGCGCAAACCAGCCTTTGCCGGGGGAATCCGCACGGGAGCAGCGGCGCCGGTGCCGTCGGGGCGCCCTGGGTCGAGGATTGATAAAAATCCTGTTCTGGGTCGGTGCCGGCGGCGAATGTGTATGATTTTATCAATCGAGTGTATGATTTTGTTCATCGAAGAATTCATGCGGCAGGATGAGACATCATGAGTGGAGCCTGGCTGACGCTCGCCGAGGTGATGCGCCAGACGGGGCGCTCGCAGATCACCGCTGATCGCAATTGGGACAGTGGCGCCTCCCCGACGCTGCGCGAGTTGTTCGAAAACCTGAAGTTCACGCCCGAGGACGGCCGGATCTGGTTTGGCGATCAGCGGATGATGCTGGTGCATGCGGCGGCGTACGGCGCGCTGCGCCAGGAGCTGATTACGACGCTGGGGCTGGAAAAAGCCCGCGAATTGCTCATGCGGATGGGGCATGTCGCCGGCAGCCGGGACGCGGCGATCGTCCGCAACCGCTGGTCACACGGTGCCACCGGCGATGTAGCCAGCATTTTCTTCAATGCCGGCTCGCGCATTCACGGGCTGGAAGGGCTCGTCAAGGTGCTGCCGAACGAATTCACGCTGAATGCGGAGCGGGACAGTTACCGCGGCACCTTCACCTGGCAGGGATCGGTCGAAGCGGCCGAGCATGTCGCGGCGTTCGGGCTCAGCCCGGTCCCGGTGTGCTGGATGCTGGTCGGCTATGCGAACGGCTATGCCAGCTCCATCAACGGCACGGAGATGCTGTACAAGGAGATCGAATGTACGGGCATGGGAGCGCCCTGTTGCCGGTGCATCGGTCGCCCGGCAAAGGATTGGGCGGAGGAGGAGCCCCAGGTACGTTTCTATTCGGTGGCCGAACTGGTGCCGCAGAGCGGCCGGGAGGCCGGTGGCGGCGCGCACACGGCATCGGGCACCGCTGCGCAGATCGTGGTCGGCGTTTCGCCGGCATTCCGTGCCGCGCGCGACAAGCTGGAAAAGGTCGCTGAAATCGATGCCACCGTCCTCATCGAGGGCGAATCGGGCGTCGGCAAGGAGATGTTCACGGCAACTCTGCACGCGATCAGCCCGCGGGCGAGTGGGCCGTTCATCGCGATCAATTGTGCGGCCATCCCCGATACGCTGATCGAGTCCGAGCTGTTCGGCGTCGAGCGCGGCGCGTTCACCGGCGCAACGATTTCGCGGCCCGGACGCTTCGAGCGCGCCTCGGGCGGCACGCTGTTTCTGGATGAGATCTCCTCGATGAGCCTGATCGCACAGGGCAAGCTGCTGCGGGCGGTGCAGGAAGGGGTCATTGAGCGTGTCGGCGGCGTGCAGCCGATCAAGGTCGATGTGCGCCTGGTGGCGGCGACGAACGTCGATCTGCGCAAGGAGGTCGATGCCGGCAGGTTCCGTCAGGATCTTTACTTCCGGCTGAACGTATTCCCCATCACATTGCCGCCACTGCGTGAACGGCGCGACGACATTCCCCTGCTCATGCAGCATTTTCTGGAGCGCTACAGCGCCAAATACCGCCGCAAGGTCGACGTGTTCACCACCCAGGCGGTCGATGCGCTGCTGCGCTACGACTACCCCGGCAATGTCCGCGAGCTGCAGAACATCATCGAGCGCGCGGTCATCTCCGCCGGGAAGGACGGCGTCGTCGATGTGCAGCACCTGTTCCCACCGGGCAAGGTCCCGGCGGACATCCGCTATCTGATCGATTCAAGCGGCGTCTTCCGGGAAAGCGACAACCCGGCCGCCGCGGCCGGCGATGGCAGCCGATCCGATGGCCTGGTCACTCAGGCGCTGGATGCGGGATTGTCCATCCGTCAGTGGGATGAACGGCTGTGCCGTGAGGCCCTGGCCCGAGCCAGGGGAAACGTCACCCAGGCGGCGCGGATGCTGGGCCTGACCCGCGCGCAGCTGAACTACCGCCTGCGCCGGCGGGGTGGAGCGTGACACCGCGGGGCAGTTCTCGAATCATGGGCCCGCTGGGATTCGAACCCAGGACCAAGGGATTATGAGTCCCCTGCACTGACCGCTGTGCTACAGGCCCGCCATGAGGGGCCGAATTGTAGCAGCGGGCCGGGCCGGGGCTACGCCCGCAGGCGGCCCGCGAACGGGGGGTGGCGTGACGGTCTTGCCGCGCGCCATGGCCCGGATCTTCTGCGCGGCGGCCCCTGCGGGGAATTCGCAGACGTATCCGATCACGGCGCGGCCGGTTCTCGATTAGAATTCTGCCGATATCCTGAGCGTTCCTGGGGAGCCGCCGATGGGCGACGAGCGGATGAGCGAGGAAAGCCTGCGCGAGCTGCTGGCGCGGGTGCACGAGCGGCTGAGCCAGGCGGGCTCGGTCGATGCCGAGTCGCGCAAGATCCTGGGCGCGCTGGTGCACGATATCGACCGCGCCCTGGGCGAAGCGGCAGGCGCCGCCCCGGTGAGCGGCCACGTTCCACGGCTCGAGTCTCTGGCGGTGCGCTTTCAGACCGACCACCCGGGGCTCGCCGAGCTGCTGCGGCAGATCGTCGACGCGCTGGGCAAGGCCGGGATCTGAGCGGACCGGACATCGGCCTGCAGGCCGATGCGGCGCGCGTTCCCGCTCAGTCCTCCATCAGGAAGCTTCTGAGCTGCTCGCTGCGGCTCGGGTGGCGCAGCTTGCGCAGCGCCTTGGCCTCGATCTGACGGATCCGCTCGCGCGTCACATCGAACTGCTTGCCGACCTCCTCGAGCGTGTGGTCGGTGTTCATGTCGATGCCGAAGCGCATGCGCAGCACCTTGGCCTCCCGCGGAGTCAACTGCGCGAGCACCGCATGGGTGGTCTCGCGAAGCGATTCCATGGTCGCCTGGTCGATCGGCGAGGCCACCGAGGTATCTTCGATGAAATCCCCCAGGTGCGAATCCTCGTCGTCGCCGATCGGCGTCTCCATGGAAATCGGCTCCTTGGCGATCTTCAGCACCTTGCGCACCTTGTCCTCGGGCATTTCCATGCGCACCGCCAGCTCCTCCGGCGTCGGTTCGCGGCCCATCTCCTGCAGCATCTGCCGCGAGATACGGTTCAACTTGTTGATCGTCTCGATCATGTGCACCGGAATGCGGATGGTGCGCGCCTGATCGGCGATCGAGCGGGTGATCGCCTGGCGGATCCACCAGGTCGCATAGGTGCTGAATTTGTAGCCGCGGCGATATTCGAACTTGTCGACCGCCTTCATCAGGCCGATGTTGCCCTCCTGGATGAGGTCGAGGAACTGCAGCCCGCGGTTGGTGTACTTCTTGGCGATCGAGATCACCAGGCGCAGGTTCGCCTCGACCATCTCCTTCTTGGCGCGCCGCGCCTTGGCCTCCCCGATCGAGACCTCCCGGTTGATCTCCTTGATGTCGTGGATCGAGAGGTGCAGCTCCTTCTCCATGGCTTCGAGCCTGGCCTGACGCTGCAGGATCTCCTGCTCCACTCTGGCGAGGGCCGCGGAGTATTTCTTGGCCGCCTTGACGTGCCGGGTCAGCCAGCGTGGATTGGTCTCGTTCTTCGGGAACGTGGCGATGAAGTCCTTGCGCGGCATGCCGCAATCGCGCACCGCCACGACCATGATCTCCTTCTCGAGCTGGCGGATCTGGCGGATGTGCGCGCGCAGATTGGCGATCAGCGCCTCGAACATCCTCGGCGAGAGCTTCAGCTCCAGGAATTCGTCGGCCGCCTTGCGGCGCACCTTCAGCGTCTTCGGGTCGTGCGCGCCGTGCCGGTCGAGGGTCGAGAGCACGTGCCCATAGGTCTTGCCCAGGCGGGCAAAGCGCTCGGCGGCCTCCTGCGGATCGGGACCGGTATCGACGGCTTCTTCTTCGCTACCGCCCTCGGATTCCTCATCGGACTCCTCGTCGTCGCTTTCCTCCTGTGCGGCGAGATCGATCTTGGTCGGATTCTGCGGCTGGGCGATGACATCCGGAGCATTCGGATCGACGAATCCCACGATGACATCCACCAGGCGTGTCTGGCCGGTCTTGACCGGCTCGTAGGCCCGCAGCATGCACTCGTAGGTCGAGGGGAACATGGCGAGCTGGCGACGCACCGCCTCGAGACCCTCTTCGATGCGCCGGGCGATACGGATCTCGCCCTCGCGGGTCAGCAGCTCCACCGTGCCCATTTCGCGCATGTACATGCGGACCGGGTCGGTGGTGCGGCCGAGCTCGGCATCGAGCGCCGCGAGCACGGCCGCCGCTTCCTCGATCGCCTCTTCGTCGGCAGGAGCGGAGGGCTCGCCGGCGAGCAGAGATTCGGTATCCGGTGCCTTCTCGTACACCGGGATGCCCATTTCGTTGATGGTGTTGACGATATCCTCGATCTGCTCGGGATCGACGATTTCCGAAGGCAAGTGGTCGTTCACCTGCGCATAGGTGAGATAGCCCTGCTCCTTGCCGCGGGCGATCAGAAGCTTCAGCTGCGACTGGCGGTCTTCCGGCATGGGCAGGCGCCGCTCGGCCGTGGGACGCTTGTCCGCAGCGTGTTTCTCGGACGCCGAATCGTCCGCATGCGTAGCCGGGAGGGCCTGCTTCGGCGCCGCGGCGGACTTTGCACGAGCCTTGGCTGAGGCGCTCGGGTGCGCCGATTTTTCGGCGCTGGCAGCCGCCTTGGCGGGTCTGCCGGCGTGCGGGGTCCGTTTCCGGCCTGCGGAGGATGTCTTGTGCTTCGGTTTCATGGAGTCTCGAAGGATTTCGCGGGGGCTCAAGGCCCTATCTGCTGGCGCGCATGGACCAACTCAAGGGGCAAGAGGCGCCAAAGTAAATCCGGGAAGTGTATTGGTCTCCCCGCCGTTGTACAAGTTCACTCGCATCCCGGTGATGCCTCATCTGAGCGTCTTTCTGATCGTAAGTTTATGAAATTCCTGAATTTCATCTGCGTTCAACCCCGTTGCGGCCTGCTTGGCGATCAACGCGTCCAGCCGTTGCTCGAGCACCAGGTCGGCCAGCTTCACCAGTGTGGCACGCAGCTCCACCGCCGCAGCGCCCTCATCGTCCAGTAGCTGCTCCCGATCGAGCAGGCGCCCCAGATGCTCCCCCCCGGGCTTCCCCGCCCAGCGCTCGATCACCTGAGCCGATATCTTTAACGGCCGCTTGCGCAAATCATCGAGCAGCGCCCGCAGCAGATCGGCTCCCGGCTCCGCGCTGTCCTCGATGCCGACGCGCTGCGGATCGGTGACCGAGCCGGCGATGGCGGGAAAGCGTACCAGGCGCACGATCGCCTGACGTACGAGGCTGCCACGGCCCGCGCTGCGCGCGAGCCGTGGCCGTGCCGCCGGTTGCGGCGGCTGCATCGGGGATTGGCCCGCCGACCCACCTTCCCACAGTGCCTGCAGCCGCTGCGGTGCCAGTCCTACCTCTTCGGCTATGCGTCCGATCAGCAGTTCCCGGTAAACGCCTTCGGGGACCTTGTACACGAGCGGGCGCGCGCCTTCGGCGAAACGCGCGCGCCCGTCCGCATGGGTGACATCACACTCGGCGGACAGCCCTTTCACGAGGTATTCGGACAGCGGCAGCGCGGACTCGAGGCGCTTTTCGAACGCTTCCGGGCCCTCGGCGCCGACCAGCGTATCCGGGTCGTGTCCCTCGGGCAGGAACAGAAACCGAATCTCCCGACCCTCCCGGGCCTCCGGCAGCGCATGCTGCAACGCCCGCCAGGCCGCCACCCGCCCGGCCCGGTCGCCATCGAATGCGAAGACCACCTCGCGGACCAGCCGGAAGAGGCGCGTCAGGTGATCGGGTGTGGTGGCGGTACCCAGCGTCGCGACGGCATAGGTGATCCCGGCCTGATGCAATCGCACCACGTCCAGGTAGCCTTCGACCACCAGCAGCCGCTTCAGGCTCGAGCGCGTCAGCCGCGTTTCGTACAGACCGTACAGTTCTCGCCCCTTGTGGAAGAGGGCGGTTTCCGGGGAGTTCAGGTACTTCGGCTCGCCGCGGCCGATGACTCGCCCACCAAAGGCGATGACCCGGCCGCGGCTGTCGCGGATGGGAAACATGATCCGGTCGCGGAAACGGTCATAATGCCGCTCCCCGTCGCGCACCTGGCCCCGATCCCGCTCGATGATCAGGCCCAGCTCGCCGAGCGCCTGCCGGTCCGTTTCGCTGTTCCCGAAGCGCCTGAGGACCGTATTCCAGGCATCGGGCGCGTAGCCGATGCCGAAGCGCCGCACGATCTCGGTCGTCAGGCCGCGCTGCTCGAGGTAGCCTCGGGCGCGCGCATCCCGCAGCAGGGCGTCGGCATAGAATTCGGCCACCCGGCCCATGAGCTCGTGCAGTGCGGCCTGCTCGGCAGTGGGGCCCGGAACGCCGCCCTGGTGCGGCACCGCGAGGCCGAGCCGCCCGGCCAGCTCCTCCACGGCCTCGGGAAAGGCCATGTGGTCGTACTCCATCAGGAAGCGCAGGGCCGTGCCGTGG
>JAKAFQ010000155.1 GCA_021817875.1 Pseudomonadota bacterium | reverse complement strand
GCTCGGGCTGAGCAACACGGCGTTGTGGGATGCGGTGCTGGCGCTGGTCGCGACGGCGCCGGCGGCGCTCGTGCTCGGCGGCGGTGGCTACAATCCCTGGACCGTGGCCCGCTGTTGGAGCGGTCTGTGGGCGCGGTTGAGCGGCCGGCGGATCCCGCGTCGGCTGCCGCTGCGGGCGCAGCGGATTCTGCGCGGCCTGTCGTGCGATCTGATCGACGAGGAGTCGATCGACCCAGAGTGGCTGAGCACGCTTGAGGATGCGCCGCGCAACGGCCCGGTCCGCCAGGCGGTGGCGGACCTCGTGCCGCGGCTGCCGCGCACCGCGGCGGGATGAGAGACGTGGGCTGGCTCGAGCGAGTATCGGCGATAGAGGAGCTCGAGGGAGCGCGGCTCGATGCGGCGCTGATCGAGGCGCTCGAGCGGGCGGGCGAGACGGCCGTGGGGCGCCCGGTGTGTTTCGCCACTCCCACGTTCAAGGATTATGCGAGCACCGAGCTGCGGGGCTGTTCGAAAAACAGCTTTCCAGCATTTTCGATCACCGCCGGGGCATGCGCTCTCAACTGCGAGCATTGCCGCGCCAAGATCCTCGAGCCGATGCTCGCCGCGACCTCCCCGGAGATGCTCGATCGCAAGGTGCGCGAGCTGATCGCGCGCCAGGGACTGCAGGGGTTTCTGCTCTCCGGAGGCTCCAACCGGCGCAACGAGATCGGCTACGGGCGGTTCTATCCGGTGATCGAGCGGCTCAAGCGGGATCATCCCGCACTGCGCATCGCCATTCACACGGCGCTCACCGATCGGGCCGGAGCGCGCGCGATGGAGGCGGCCGGCATCGATACGGCGATGATGGACGTGATCGGCGCGGAAGCGACCATCCGCGAGGTGTATCACCTGCGCCGGCCCGTGGCGGATTTCGAGGCCAGTCTCGCGGCGCTGTGCACCACTTCCATGCAGATCACGCCACACATCGTCATCGGGCTGCACTATGGCAGACTGCTGGGTGAGGCGGCGGCGCTCGAGATCGTCGGCCGCTACCCGGTGAGCGCGCTGGTTCTGGTGGTCGTCATGCCTTTCTACGCAGTGCCCGGAACGTTCGCGGTGCCTGACCCGGGCGAGGTCGGCCGGCTGTTTGCCGAGGCCCGAGCGCGCCTGCCGCACTGCCGCGTGCTGCTCGGATGCGCCCGTCCTCCGGGGATGCACAAACGCCTCACCGACACCTATGCAGTGCTTGCCGGCCTCGATGGGATCGCCTTTCCGGCCGATGGAGCCCTGGCGGTCGCCGCGGCGATCGGTCGGCCCTTCGAGCAGCAGCATGCCTGCTGCTCGATCAGACTCGGTGGACACGCATCGGCCGGAGCGCGCGCCTGCGCCGGGTCCGTCACGGGCGCGGCCGGAGTCCCCCGATGAGTTGCCGCACTCTTGCCGCGGGACAGCCCGATGCCGCAGCGCCCGGAGACGGCAACTCCTTCGAGATCATGCGGCCGCGCGCGCCGGTGCGCACGCCGCCCGAGCGGCGCAACGGAGCGTCGGTCAAAGCGGCCGATCTGCCGCCGGACGGCCTGTATCTGCCCAACAACAACATACTGGCGCCGCACATGCGCTCCCCGGAATATGTGCAGATTTCCACCGCCGCGGCGATGACGCTCGGGCTCATGCCGGGGCGGATGCATCGCTGCGCGTGCACCCGCTGCCTCAACCTGCTGTTGACCTACCCGGAAGGCTGCCGCGCCAACTGTGCCTACTGCGGGCTGGCGCGTCACCGCGAGGCTGATCGCGACTATGCCGATCGCAACTTCATCCGGGTCGACTGGCCGGCGGTCCCGGTGCAGCAGCTGGTCGAGACCGTGGCCCGTGACGGCGCCGCCAGCGTCTTTCACCGCATGTGCATCTCGATGATCACCCATCCGCGCTCCGATGCCGACACGGTGGCCGTGCTGCGCGCATGGACGCGGCGCATCGATCCTGCGGCCGTGCCGGTCTCGATCCTGTCCAATCCGACCACGATGAGCCGCGCGGATGTGGTGCGGCTCAAGGACCTGGGCGCCGACATATTCACGGTGGCGCTCGATGCGGCCACGGCGCCGATCTTCGAGCGCACGCGCGGCAAGGGCGTGCAGTCGCCTCACAAGTGGAGCAAGTACTGGGAAATCCTGCACGCCGCGCGCGAGGTATTCGGGCCGGGAAAATTCGGCGCGCACATCATCATCGGCATGGGCGAGACGGAGTTCGAGGCGCTCTCGCTCGTGCAGCAGCTGGTCGAGCTCGGTGGCCACAGCCACCTGTTCTGCTTCTTTCCCGAGAAGGGTTCGCTGATGGATCATCTGCCGGCGACGCCGCGGGATCAGTGGCGGCGGGTGCAGCTGGCGCGCTATCTGATGGACTACGCGTCGGTACGGCTCGAGCAGATGCGTTTCGACGGGCAGGGCCGCGTCGTCGATTTCGGTCTGCCGAGGCCGGAACTCGAGCGCATCATCGATGCCGGCGTGGCCTTCCGCACTTCGGGCTGTCCGGGCAAGTTCCGCGATGACGTGTCGGCGTGCGACCGGCCGTACGGCGATTCGCCGCCGAGCGACATCGCGAGTTACCCGTTCGCGCCGAACCGCGCGGATCTGCGCCGGATTCGCCGCCAGCTCGCGATTCCAGTGGTGCGGGAAGAGGCGTGAGCAGCCGGTTGCAGGTGTTTGATGCCGGTCTGCAGGCGGGGCGGTTCAACATTGCGCTCGATCAGGCCATGCTCGAGCTGCATCAGGCGGGCGCGATTCCCGACTCGCTGCGTTTCATCCATTTCCGGCCGAGCGCGCTCATCGGCCGGCACCAGTCGCTCAGCGCCGAACTCGACCGCGACTATTGCCGTCGCCAGGGTATCCAGACCGGCCGGCGCATCAGCGGCGGCGGCGCCATCTACCTCGATCCCGGCCAACTCGGCTGGGCGCTGGTGTTCGGCCGCGGTACGCTCGGCAATGCCTCGCTGAGCGAAGTGGCCCGGCTGGTGTGCGAGGCCGCCGCCGCCGGGCTGAGCCGTCTCGGGGTGGCGGCCCGCTTCCGGCCGCGCAACGATATCGAGGTCGAGGGCCGCAAGATCAGCGGCACCGGCGGATTCTTCGACGGCAACACGCTGTTGTACCAGGGAACGGTGCTCGTCGATTTCGACGCCGCGGCGATGCTGGGCGCGCTGCGCGTGCCGCGCGCAAAGATCGTCCGACACGGCATCGAATCGGCCGCGCAGCGGGTGGTGAGCCTGCGCGAGCTGCTCGGATCCCGCGCGCCGGCTCTCGAGCAGGTGCAGCAGGCGTTGCTGGAGGGATTTCAGCAGCGGCTGGGTTTTTCATTTCAGCCGGCAACGCCAGGGCAGGTCGCGTCCGTGACCGAGAAGGGGCGGGAGCTTCACGCGGCGCAGATCGGCCGCGAGGAGTTCGTCGCCGAGATCGATGACGTGGCGCAGAGTGGCGTTTCGATGGGAAGCATCACGGGCGAGGGCGGTACGATCACGGCCTACCTGCGCCGCGAGGGTCACGCCGGGCGGCGGATCGGCCAGGTGCTGCTCACCGGGGACTTTTTCGTGGCGCCGCCCCGTCTGGTGTTTGATCTGGAGAGCCGCCTGCGGGGCGCGGAGGTCGAGTCCGCCGGTGAAACGGTCGAACGGTTCTTCGCGGAGCGTCCGGTCGCGACGCTGTCGGTGGGCGCGGCCGATTTCCGGCGCGCGATCGAGGCGGCGCTGGCTGCACCGGCGGCGGGCTGAGCCGGATCATGCGCGAACCGTGTCAGGTCCGGCTGGCCGCCCGGCGACTGCTGCCGCGCGTGCCACGCTGCGCAGCCCTCGACGCAGGCTCGCGCGAGCCCTCACGCCGGGCGCGTCCGCGCTCAATGCTGCGCCCGGCCGTGCCGCGTGTGCGCACCTGCTGAAGGTATCAGGGGATCAACCGTGGCGTATGTCGGCAAAACGCTCGCTGTAGTGCAGCACACCTCGGCCGAGTATCTCGGTCTCATCGAGGATCACCTCGAGGGGCGTCGGATCCGCTTCCGTTACTTTCGGCCGTTCGTCGCGGGCGGCCGTCTGCCCCGGATCGCTGAGACCGTCGACGGACTGGTGCTGCTCGGCGGCGGTCCGTGGGGCATCGCGCCGGGGCCGGCCCGGCTGGCGTCGCTCGAGGCGGAAAGGGGGCTCGCCGCGGCGGCGCTCGCCGCCGGAACGCCGCTCATCGGGTTCGGGCTCGGCGCGCAGATCCTGGCGCTCGCCGCCGGTGGTGTCGCCACACAGGCGCCGCTCGGGTTCGAAGTGGACGTCGCGAACCGGACGGAACCGGCCCTGGGCGGACTGTTGCCGTCGAGCTTCCCGCTGGTGCGCTACGGGCGCGATGCGGTGTCGCTGCCGCCCGCAGCCCGGGTGCTGGCGCGCGACGCCCGGGGCGACTGGGCGCTGTTCCAGCTCGGCGAGCGCGCCTTCGGCTTCGCGGCGCATCCGGGCATCAAGTCGGCGATCATCGAAGATCTGATCATGGAGTTTCCGGACGCGCCGCCGCAGACCGCTTCGCCACTGGCCGAGCTGCGCGCGGCGCAGGCCGCGATCGAGGCGGCGCTCGTGCCCATCATGGCCGGGCTGATCGGCGTGCTGCGACTGATGCCGCAGGGGCGCGGGTAAAGCTTGACGATTGTCAATAAAGTAGGATATTAGTGCCAGCTAATAGGGGTGTGACGGGTCCGTTCCACAACACGCTGGCGTCCTCGGGACCGAAACACATGGCATCGAAGCTGATCATCGTGATGGCCAACACCGATCCGCGCAACGGCGAGGAGCTCGGCGCGCCGATCTTCCAGGCGACGGTGGCGGCGGCCATGGACTTCGAGGTCGAGGTGGTATGCACCGCGACGGCCGGGCGGCTGCTGAGGAAGGGTGTCGCCGAACGGCTGTTCGTCAAGAGCGGCTCGCCGAAGTCGGTACTCGATTTCATCAGGGACGCCTGCGAGGCGGGCGTGAAGTTCTGGTGCTGCTCGCCCAATCTCGAGCTGTTCGACATGAAACAGGAGGACCTGATCCCGGAGTGCAGCGGCGTCGTCGGCGGCGCCTATCTGATCGAACGCGTCATGGACGACGACTACAAAGTGCTCAGCTACTGAACACGGCGGGTATCGCGCGGTGGCACACCAGCAGACGAGCAGGGTACAGCAGCACATCGGCGATCCGGTCTCGGCGGACGCGCCGCTCGAGCGCGCGAAGCTCGAGGAAGTCTTCCGCGACATCCAGTCGGATCTGCGCTTCGATCACCAGCTGAACGGCTGCCTGAACTGCGGCATCTGCACCGCAACCTGCCCGTCGGCGCATTATTACGATTTCAGCCCGCGCGAGATCGTGCAGCTGCTCTGGACGGAGAACCTCGAGGGCATCTACGACGCCATGCAGGAGAAGATCTGGGCGTGTGCGCAGTGCTACACCTGCGCCGCGCGCTGTCCTTTCGGCAACTCCCCGGGCGGCCTGGTGATGCTGATGCGGGAAGTGGCGATCAAGCACGGCATGGAGTCGGCGAAGAACGTGCTGCGCCCGTTCAGCCGGGTGATGCTCAAGCTCATCTCCACCGGCAATCAGCTCTCTCCGGACATGATCAGCCGGGAGGCCTTTCCGGACTGGGGTCCTGACATTTCCAAGGTGAGCGCGCCGCTCGATACGCTGCGCAAGGCGATCCCGGTGCCTACCCTGCATACCACCAAGACGGCCTGGGAGGTCAATCTCAAGACTTCGGTGGAGCTGTACACGATCTGGGAAGAGACCGGGGTGATCGACAGCCTGAAGGCGGTCGATCCGAATCTGTTCGACGTGATCCAGGACATCATGGATGAGCGGCGCGAGGAGTATTCCGAGTGGCAGCAGGAGCAGGAGCAGGAGCAGGACTGATTGATCCGGGTCATTTTGCGGGGCCTGCCGCCCCATCCAGGCTTTCGGAGGTGTCGATCATGACATTGGACGAACAGACACCCGGGCAGCGCCTGACCGGTCACGGTCCGGAATGGCGCAGCGCCGGGCTAGCGCCCGAGGACGCCCAGACCGCGACCGCCTGGGTGGAGCAGGTGATCAGCCGTCGCTCGATGCTGACCGGAAAGGATCGGGTGGCCGACGTCCGCGACGCCATGTGGCAGCTGGAGAAGGACGGCGAGATCGTGGTGCACCGCGTCACCGAGCAGCACAAACCGGTGGTGGTGCGCACCCTGTACGGCTGGGAGAAGAAGATCCCGACGGTGCGGCTGTGGCATCACAAGTCCTGCGGTCAGTGCGGCAACATTCCCGGATACCCCGCCTCGCTCCTGTGGCTGATGAACCGGCTCGGCACCGAGTATCTCGACGAGACCGACCAGACCTCGTGCACCGCCTGGAATTACCACGGCTCGGGAATCGGCAACATCGAGAGCCTGGCCGCGGTATTCCTGCGCAATTTCCACCAGGCCTACGTCGCCGGCCTGTCTCAGGGGCTGGCGCCGGGGCACTACTTTCCGCTGGTGCACTGCGGTACCTCGTTCGGCAACTACAAGGAGGTGCGCGGCTACCTGCTGCAGTCGGCGAAGCTTCGCGAGCGGGTGCGCATGATTCTCGGCAAACTCGGGCGGCTGGTCGACGGCAAGCTGCTCATCCCCGAGGAGATCGTGCACTACTCCGAGTGGCTGCACGTGGTGCGCGAGCAGGTGAAGCAACTGCAGACGCTCGATTGCAGCGGCATCCGCGCCACCATCCATCCGGCCTGTCACGTGTACAAGATGGTGCCCGAGGATGTCATTTATGACGACAGCGTGCTCGGTGGCAACCGCGTCGCCGTTTCCACGGGCATCATGCAGACCCTCGGCACCGAGGTCATCGACTACAAGACGTGGTATGACTGCTGCGGTTTCGGGTTCCGCCACATCATCTCGGAGCGCGAGTTCACCCGCTCGTTCGCCATCGACCGCAAGATCCGCGTGGCCGTGGAGGAGGCGCGCGCCGACGTGATGATCGGCCATGACACCGGCTGCATCACCACGCTCGACAAGAACCAGTGGATCAGCAAGGCCGACGGCCGGCCGGTGAGCCTGCCGGTGCTGGCCGACTGCCAGTTCGCGGCGCTGGTCTGTGGCGCCCATCCCTACAAGATCGTGCAGTCGCATTGGCATGCCTCGCCGACGGAGAACCTGATGGACAAGCTCGGCATCGACTGGCGGGCGCGCAAGGCGGAGTTCGAGGAGTACCTGCGGGAGGTCGCGGCCGGGCGGCCGGAGAATCTGTACGACCCGCGCAGCAGGATCACCTCAGGTCCGGGCTTCAAGCCGCCGGCGCTCCCGGCGGGGCGGCCGGAATGAGCCATTCGGTGCTGGTCGTCGGCGCCGGTCCGGCGGGTCTGGCGGCGACCCAGGCGCTCACTGCGGTCGGTGAGCGCGTGGTGCTGGTGGAGAAGGCCGGGCGTCTCGGCGGGGCGCCGATTCTCTCCGGCTACGCGAAGCTGGTGCCCTCTGGAGAGTGGGCGAGTGATGCGATCGGCGGCATGGTCCGGCGCGTGCAGGGCGAGCCGCTCGCGACGGTGCATGTGGGCGCCACCGTCACGGCCTTCGAGGGCACGCCGGGGAAATTCACCGCCGAGCTCTCCAGCGGCGAGACCGTGCAGACGGGCGCTGCGATCCTGTGCACGGGATTCACCCATTTCGACTCGCTCAACAAGCCGGAGTGGGGCTTCGGCACGTTTCCCGACGTCGTGACCACGACGCAGGTCGAGCAGATGATCAGCTCGGGCAAGGGAGTGCACTGTCCCTCGGATGGACGCAAGCCGCAGCGCGTGGCGATTCTGCTGTGCGTCGGTTCGCGCGACCGGCAGATCGGCCGGCCCTGGTGCTCGAAGGTCTGCTGCACGGTCTCGGCCAACATCGCGATGGAGATCCGCGAGCAGCTGCCGGACTGCCACGTATACATCTATTACATGGACATCCGGACTTTCGGACTGTACGAGACGCAGTATTACTGGCGCAGCCAGGAGGAATTCAAGATCAAGTACATCAAGGCGCGCATTGCCGAGGTCACCTCGGACGGCGGCAAGCTCATCGTCAAGGGAGAGGACACGCTGGTGAAGCGGCCGATCACGATTCCGTTCGACCTGGTGGTGCATGCGATCGGCATGGACCCGAATGTGGAAAACGGCGCGATCGCGGCGACGTTCGCCGTGGCGCTCGAGCCGCATGGTTACCTGGCGCACGGCAACTCGTATGGCAACACGGCGGAGACTTCGCGGCCGGGGGTGTTCGTGGCCGGCGCGGCGGCCGGACCGGAAACGATAGATGATTCGATCGCCCAGGGGCATGCCGCCGCCATCCGGGCGCTGTCGCTGCTGCGGCCGTCGCGGGCGAGCGCCTGAGGGCGGGGCATGGCCGGCTTCCTGGCAAGGTCGCCGTCGCAGCCGCAGCCGCAGCCGGTGCGGCTCGAGCTGAGCGGCCGGCGGCTCACCGACA
>JAKAFQ010000154.1 GCA_021817875.1 Pseudomonadota bacterium | reverse complement strand
GGGTCGCTGATCTGACTCAGATCGATGACATTGGTGCCGCCGAGCGCATTGGCCTGCATGATCGCCGCGCGCAGCGTGCACGACCCGGAGGCATCGGCGCAGACGCCGTCGCTGAGGTTCGCATCCACCGTATCGCCCGTACTGTTCACCGTGAAGGTGGCAGCGGCCGCGGGCCACGCCGCCGCCAGCAGTGCCGAGGCAAGGCCAGCCAGAACAATCGTTCTCGCCGGCCGGTTCTTGACTATTTCCATGACGATCCACTCCCACGACAAGACAGACGACGCTGCCGTTACGCGCGCAACGGTCTGCTATTTTGTCAACACCAACAATGAGCATTTTCGCGTACCGGTCGCACCGTCAGGGGCGCGCGAGAGGTACGGGATTTCCACTGTGTCGGTATTTTCCACGGCATCGGCAAACACGTCGTGGCGCTGACGCAGCGCGCCTCGTCGAAGGCGCTCGGCACCGCCAGGCGCGGCACCGCGCGCCGGCCGTAACGACCGCATCGGGAGTCGTCGGGTATGTCAGCGGCGATGACTGATGAAAACGTGCCGGTGTGCGCCAACGTCCGCCCGGACGAAACGCACCGCCGGAGACGGTCGCCCGGCGGGGACGTTATGCATGTCTGCGGAATGCGACAGCCGCTGCGGGGTGCGATCGACCCAAACCCTGCCCGCAGCGGTCGCGAACGATCCTGCGGTTCTGCGCACAATCCCGGATGCCGCCCGCGAGGCGATTGCAGCAGTGTGTACCGCGATCGCATGGCTTCGCTGGACCCGGGCCCTGCGCGCCGCGGTCGGTCGCAATGAGGTGCAGGACATCCAGGAGAATCGAGCGGCGCGTGGACCCCAGGAGTTCCGTAGAGCCGGTGATGCGTGTCCGGGGAGTGAGCAAGACCTACCGGCTGGGGGAGCTCGAGGTCAGCGCGCTGCGCGGCGTGGACCTCGAGCTGTATGCCGGGGAGTTCGTGGTCGTACTGGGCGCTTCCGGCAGCGGCAAATCGACGCTGCTCAATATCCTCGGCGGCCTCGACACGCCCAGCCTGGGACTCGTGCAGTATCGCGATCATCGGCTGTCGGCGGCGAACGAGCGCGCATTGAGCCGTTATCGGCGCGAGCACGTGGGTTTCGTGTTTCAGTTCTACAACCTGCTGCCGAGTCTGACCGCACTGGAGAACGTCGAGCTGGTCACTGAACTGACCGCCCGGGCGCTGCCCGCGCGCGAGGTTCTGGGGCGGGTCGGCCTTGCCGAGCGCATGAATCACTTTCCGGCGCAGCTCTCCGGCGGCGAGCAGCAGCGCGTGGCAATCGCCCGGGCGCTCGCCAAATGCCCAGACGTGCTGCTCTGCGACGAGCCGACCGGCTCGCTCGACTACCCCACGGGCCGACGGGTGCTGCAGGTGCTGGAGGAGGCGAACCGCGATCTCGGTACGCTCGTTGTCGTCATCACCCACAATTCGGCCATCGCTTCGATGGCGGGCCGCGTCATCCGTCTCAGCAGCGGACGGATCGCTGAGATCCAAGTGAACGAAGCACGGGCGTGCGCCGAGGAGGTCTCCTGGTAAGCCGGCTGCATCGGGCGCTGGGACGCGACCTGTGGCATCTGCGCGGGCAGGTGCTTGCCACCGCACTCGTGGTCGGCTGCGGCATCGGCGCCTTCGCCACCTTGCGCGGCACCTACGCCGCGCTGGTGCGGGCGCGCAGCGACTACTATGCCTCGATGCGCTTTGCGGACGTGTTCGCTCATCTGCAGCGCGCTCCGGACTGGGTTGCCGGGCGCATGCGGCGCATCGCCGGCGTCGCGGCCGTCCAGACCCGGGTGGTCGAGGATGTGACCCTCAGCGTGCCGGGCCTGTCGGAGCCGGCGACGGGGCGTCTGATCTCATTGCCCGAAGCCGGCGCCGCAGCGCGCTCACTCAATCGATTGCACCTGATCGCCGGGCGTTTCCCCGCCGTGCACAGCGACACCGAGGTGCTGGCCAGCCAGACTTTCGCCGAAGCCAATGCGCTGCGCCTCGGCAGTCACATCGGCGCCGTGCTCAACGGCCGCTGGAAGCCGCTCACCGTGGTCGGATTCGTCCTCTCGCCGGAGTACGTCTACGAGATCAATCCGGCGATGATCTTCCCCGACAACCGGCGGTTCGGCGTCTTGTGGATGAATCCCGAAGCGCTCGCCACGGCCTTCCAGATGAAAGGAGCGTTCAACGATGTCGCGATCGCCGTGGCGCGCGGCGCTTCGGAGGCCCAGGTCATCCAGTCCCTCGACCGTCTGCTGACGCCCTATGGAGGGCTCAGCGCCTACAGCCGGGTGGATCAACCGTCGAACCGCTTTCTGAGCGACGAGCTCGGCGAAATCGAGGTGAACGCCACCTACATTCCGGCCGTGTTCCTGACGGTGGCGGCCTTTCTGGTCTATACGCTGCTCGCGCGCCTGGTGAACATCCAGCGCAGCCAGATCGGATTGCTGAAATCCTTCGGATTCGGCGCCGCACGCATCGGCGTGCATTATCTCGAATTCGCGCTGCTGATCGTCGGCCTCGGCCTGTTCGCCGGCCTGGCGGTTGCAGCGCATTTCGGCACTGCGCTGATCGGAGTCTATCGACACTACTTCCACTTCCCCTCGCTCGCCTATCGTTTCTCCGCGGACACCGTCCTCGGCGCCGCCGGCATCGCGCTCGCCGCCGCGCTGCTCGGCTCCCTGAGCGCGGTCGCCCGCTCGGTGCGGCTCGCACCCGCCGAGTCGATGCGTCCCGAACCGCCGCGCGGCTTTCGGGCCGGATTTCTCGAGTCGACCCGGCTCGCCCATCGGCTGGACCCGATGAGCAAGAGTACGCTGCGCAATCTGGCGCGCCGTCCCGGCCGCGCGGCCCTTTCGGCCGCCGGCATCGCCATGGCGGTGGCGACCGTCATCATCGGGCGGTTCGTGTTCGACGCCGTCAATGATCTGATGGCGCTGCACTTCGACGCCGCCGAGCGACAGGATCTGACCGTGATGTTTCACGACAACCGCTCACGCGGCGCATTGAGCAGTCTTCGGGCGCTCCCCGGGGTGCTCGACGTCGAGCCGTTTCGCATCATGCCGGCCCGGCTTCGGGCCGGCCATCGCAGCAAGCGGTTGTCGGTTCTGGCGGTTCCGCCCACGGGCCATCTGTACCGGCTCATCGATGCGGACGGCCGGCGCATCGATCTGCCGCCGCAGGGGGTGGTGCTGACGCGAACGCTCGCGAAGAGGCTCGGTATACGGGCCGGCGACCTGCTCACCGTCGAGCAGCTCGACGGCCGACGGCGCACCTTCAGCACACGCGTCGTGCGCTTGTCCGGGGAGCCGCTCGGCGTGAACGCCTACATGGACATCGGGGCGCTCGCTGCCATCCTCGGCGAGGATGCGCCGGTCTCCGGAGCGCGTCTGAAGATCGACTCTCGTTTCGCACAGCGGCTTTACCGCGAGCTCAAGCGCACGCCCGCCGTGGCAGGCGTGACGATCCGCGCGACCACGCTGCAGACGATCCGCCAGATGATGGACCGCAGCTTCATCGTCATGACCACGGTGATGACAGGCTTTGGCATCGTGCTGGTGATCGGCGTGGTGTACAACAGCGCGCGCATTGCCCTGTCCGAGCGCGGCATCGAGCTCGCCAGTCTGCGCGTCCTCGGGTTCACGCGGGCGGAAGTCGCGCAGCTGCTGCTCGGTGAGCTGGCAGTGCTCGTGCTGGCGGCGATTCCGGCGGGCTGCGCGCTCGGCGCGCTGATCTGCCGACTGCTGGTGCCGGTATTCGACCGCGAACTGTTTCGCTTACCGTTCGTCCTGAGCCGGTCCACCTTCGGGTTCGCCTCGCTCATCACCCTCGGCGCCGCGGCTTTCGCCGCGGCACTCGTGGCGCTGCGCATCCGCCGGCTCGATCTGATCGCCGTGCTGAAGTCGCGGGAGTGATCCGTGAGAATCCCACGCGGTCCGCTGCTGATTGCCGCGCTCGCGCTCGGCGCGGCGGTCGTCGCGGTGCTCGCGCTGCGGCCCAGGCCGATCCCCGTCGAAGTGGCCGCCGTGCACATCGGGCCGCTTCAGGTCTACGTCGAAGATCAGGCGGAGACGCGCTCACACGACCGTTATGTGCTCGCCGCACCGGTGGCGGGGCGACTCCTGCGTGTCCTGTTGCGCGACGGGGACGCGGTTTCTCTCGGTCAGCCGGTGGCCACGCTGGCGCCTGTTCCACTCAGTCCCCGTGAGCGCGAGGAAGCCACTGCGCGAGTCGATGCCGCCGCGGCGACCGAGCGCAGCACCCAGGCACAGTGGCAGCGTGTCAGAGAAGATCTCGCACAGGCCCGACGGGACGTGGCGCGTCTGAACAATCTCGTCACCGCGGGTGTCGCATCCGCCCAGACGCTCGAGCAGGCCCGAACCCGCGTCAGCACACTCGAATTGGAGCTCGCCGCCGCCCGGCACCGGGCGCTGTCGGCTGCCGCGCAACTGCGGGGCGCACGCGCCGCGCTCGCCGCCCTCACGGAAATCGGTCCCGGAGGGTCTTCGGCGCTGACGCTGCGGGCACCGGCCGCTGGGCGGGTGCTGCGCGTCCTCGAGCCCAGCGAGCGGGTCATCACCGCCGGGACAGCGGTCATGGTGATCGGGAATCTCACCCATCTCGAAGTGGTGATGGAGATGCTGTCCTCCGAGGCGGTGCGTGTGTCGCCGGGCATGCCGGCGCTGCTGCTCGACTGGGGAGGCGATCATCCCCTGCGCGCCGTCGTCCGGCGAGTGGAGCCCTACGCATTCACCAAGATATCGGCGCTCGGCGTGGAGGAAAAGCGCAGCAACGTCATCCTGGATTTCATCGATCCTCCAGGGCCGCTCGGCGACGGATACCGGGTCATCGCCCGCATCATCGTCTGGAGCGCCCCGCACGTGCGGCTCGCCCCCCTGTCGGCCACGTTCCGCTGCGGCGTCTCCTGGTGCGCATACGTCCTCGACGGCACGCGGGCGCGCCTGCGTCACGTTCGGCTCGGCCATTTCAATGACGAGTCCGTCGAGGTCCTGTCCGGACTGCGGGTCGGAGAACGGGTGATCACTCACCCGCCGAACGAACTCACGGCCGGAGCGCGCGTGCGCGTACAGCCATGATCCCGGTGCCACCGGGTGCGGCAGGCCGTCCTGTGCGACCCCACCCTGTCTCGGTCCCTTGCTCGTGCATGGAAAGACCCCGTAAGCCACTGGCTTACGGGGTTTGACGGCTGCTCTTGCGTACCCGGATCAACCGGTCATCCGGCGCTCCGCGAGGACACGCCGGAGTGTGGGGCCGAACAGGCCCGGGCGCTCAGCGCGCCGCACGCCGCCGGCGCAGGCCGAGCAAGCCGAGCACCGCGAGGCCGGCACCGAACAGCGCCAGCGCTCCCGGCTCCGGCGTGCTCGTCACTTCGTGCTGGATCTTCTGGTCCAGGATCGTGGCGAACTCCCCATAGGTGACCTCCGTGTAGGAAAAGGACCCGGCACCGGCCTGCAGGCTGCAATCGGCATAGGAGCCGATTCCGAGACAGTTCACCTGCTCGATGCCATCGTTCGCAATCACATCCAGAGACGACTGGTGCGGGTCGTACAGATTATTCGTGCTGTCGTTATCCCCACCATCGGTCGAGACGTCTATGACGTTCTTGGTGGCGCCGAGGTCGGCCGCCGACATGTTCTGTCCGACGGTGAGAATCGCGTCCGACAGTGCCGTTGAGCCGCCAAAATACGTCATATTGTTGATGAACGTCAGGAGCGTCGTCAGATCCGACGGACTGCTGATGAGCGTATCCGGAAACAATTCCGTTTCTCCATACGACGCATTACTGGAGAAATTGTCCACCGCGACCGCCACGCTCCCATCGACCGGCAGATCCGCCAACGCATTGGCGTATCCGGACTTGACGGTCGCGAAATTGCCGCTGCCGATACTGCCCGATGAGTCGATCACCAGCCCCAGGTTCACCACCGGCGCCGCTTCGACGCCTGCATTGGCGCACATCAAACAGCCGGCGGCCACCAGCATTGCCACGCTCTTGCCCATATGTGTTTCCTCCGTAAAAACCACCGAGCACACGACTGGACAACCAGTCCATTCACAATATGTAAAAGCAAGTTCCATGCCCGACAAGGCCCGTGCCAGGACATTCAACGGCTTGCGGCTGCCGGCTCATGATCCAACGCAGCCGGTCCGTCATGCCTGTAAATAACATCGACAAACGGCATCGGTTGGAAAGACGTCAAATGTCAGTTTTCGCTCCTGCGACAGCCGGCGGATACGTACAACCGCGTACGCGCGCCGCTGAATTCCCCGGGCGACACCCGTTGCCGATGCTGCGCCGCGCAGCAGCTGACATGACGGCTTCTTATTTGTCTCTCGTCCCTACCGTGATCGCTCGTCGCCCGCCCCTCGCGGCTATCGGGCGAAGTCCGTCCCCGGCATCCATGGCATTCAAACCCGGCGCATGCGCGGCCTGCGCGTCATTTTTTTCCGCATGCGGTTGTTCGAGATCATGCCCCTCATGGAGGACGACGCGCCGATCGCTCCTTCCCGGAGGTGATCCCGGGCGGGCGGGTAGTCGGCCGCGGCGCGCACAGCGGTCAAGACCACCGCCGGTCACCCCGAGGCGCTTGCGGGCGCCGCTCCCCGCCGCCCGAGGCCTGCAGTGGACCGCGATGACGGAGCACCGGGCATCGCCATCGGCGGTTTCGTACGTTCCTGATTTCTCGAAAATATTCTGGCGGAGAGGGGGAGATTCGAACTCCCGAGCCCCGTGAAGGGCTGCCGGTTTTCAAGACCGGTGCAATCAACCGCTCTGCCACCTCTCCGGATCGCGGCTCGCTGCGCGGGCTCAGATGCTACCAAATCACCCGGCTCCCGGCTTCCCGGGCCGCCGGCGTCGGCCCATGACGGGGGGCGGCGGATGAACCGGAAATCCCATGCGCTTATACTGTGCCCGTGAGCGACTCTGCGGAAACCTGGATTCCCACGGACCAGCAGTCGATCGGGCGGGTGATCGGCAAGCGCATCACGCCTCCCCCGGGGAGGCTGCCGAGCGCCGAGGCGCGCGCGGCGATGGATGCGAACGCGCGCCACCGCACGCGGGTTCCCAAGGGGATCATCTTCTACGCCGACCACGAGCAGATGATTCGCGACCGGGAGCGATGGACCGTCGAGGCGATCATTCAGAAGCAGCGCGAACGTGCCTGAGTACACCCGTCCGGCCACCTGGGAAGATCTCAAGCGACTGGCCGGACTTCTCGAGGAGGCCCGGGTCGAGTATGCCCTGGTGGGCGGGTATGCGCTCGCCGCGCACGGATTGCCCCGGATGACTGAGGACATCGACAACCCCACCGCGGAGAATTCCCGGCGCTGGATCCTTGCGCTGCGCCAGCTGCCGGATCAGCCAACACGGGCGCTCGACCGGGAATCGGACGTCTTCGCCCCGGCGCATCAGCGCCCTCGCCCGCCCTACCCCTCGAGCCGCCAGAGCCCCTCGCACGTCCACGCCTGCACCGGCCGGCGCTCCGAGGGACTCTCGCGCGCCTGCAGGGCGGGCGGCAGACTCTCCTTCGGCGCCCGCCGCCCGACGGCCGCCATGGCCTCGATGCGGTAGGTCTCCGGAATCGCCAGCTCGCGCCGGGCCCGCTCGTAATCGAACCCCGCCATGCCGTGCACCGCGTAGCCCTTCAGGTGCCCCTGCAGGGCGAAGTAGCCCCACGCCGCACCCGCATCGTACGAGTGTGTGATGGAGGGCTGCCCGGTACGCTCGTTGATCGTGTTCGAGACGAACACCACCAGCGCCGCCGCATGGTGCGCCCAGACCTGGTTGCCCTCGTGCAGCAAGCCGAAGAACGTCGGCCACTCCGGTGTGTCGCGCCGCGCAAACAGCGCGCGCCAAGGCTGCATGTTGTGCGCCGAGGGCGCCCAGCGGGCCGCCTCGAACAGGCTCAGCAGCTCCTCGCGGGGGATTTCCCCGCCCGTCATGGCCCGCTGCGACCAGCGGTCGAGGAATTGCGCATCGATCGGATGGTCTGCGTGTCTCACGGCGCTACCCTTGATCATGTCCTCACCTCCAGCGCGCTCATTGTAACCGTCATTCGATGGGCCATCCCGGCAATCGGGCGCCTCGGGGCCGCGCGCCGGCCCGCTCAACCGGCCGATGGCGCCACGCAGCGGCGGCGCGCCTGGCACACCACGCAGCCGGCGCCGCCGGCCACCGCGAGGGAAATCAGGCTCGCATACAGGTCCATGCGCAGGCCGGGCGTGAACGCCATCGCCGCCAGCGCGGCGATCATCGCCGCGATCGCGAGATAACTCGACCAGGGGAACAGCCAGAGGGTGATCGCCGGCGCAGGCTCACCGGCGCGCTCGCGCTGCCGTCGCAGGCGGACGTGCGCCAGCGCGATCAGGCCGTACACGAACACCATCAGGGCGCCGGAAGCATCCACCAGGAAGGCAAACACGC